>NZ_JASATD010000009.1:0-173540 GCF_038440115.1 Ralstonia sp. OTU4908
TGTCGCTGTCAACAACTCGTCGAAGAATTTTTATCCACCAACGCGCTGCCAACCACCACCGAATCCCCAGCCAATCGCCAACCACCCAATCGACCGCAAACCCGCTCCAATCCTGCTTCTCCACCACCCAACACCACCACCGCCACTTGCGTTTCGGCGCTGTGTTTTGCAGCGAGGGGCGAACTATAGGCGGGTTCTTGGAGGTTGGCAACACCTTTGTCGTGACGGGTTGATGACGACTTCATGAAGAATGGCCGCCAACCCAGGCCGCACCTGGGATTGCGGCCGCCGAACACCTGGCGAGCGCGCGCGGGATACCCGAGACCATTACTCAGGTATTCCCGAAGTCACCCGCTATGCCGCCCTTATTGGTGCTTGAACGCGGGCGCACGCTTCTCGATGAAGGCGCGCATGCCCTCTTTCTGATCTTCGGTGGCAAACGTGGAATGGAACAGGCGGCGCTCCAGATGGACGCCTTCGCTGAGCGAGGTCTCGTAGGCCGCGTTGATCGACTCTTTGATCATCATGACCGTGGGCAGCGAGAAGCCGGCAATGGTTTCTGCCGCCTGGATCGCTTCGTCGAGCAGCTTGTCGGCGGGGATGACGCGCGAGACCAGGCCCGCGCGCTCGGCTTCCTCGGCGCCCATCATGCGGGCCGTCAAGCAGAGGTCCATGGCCTTGGCTTTGGAGACTGCGCGCGGCAGGCGCTGCGTGCCGCCTGCGCCGGGCATGGTGCCGAGCTTGATTTCCGGCTGGCCGAACCTGGCGGTATCGGCGGCGAGGATGATGTCGCACATCATGGCCAGTTCACAGCCGCCACCGAGCGCGTAGCCGGCCACCGCGGCGATCACCGGCTTGCGGATGCGGCGAATGGTTTCCCAGTTGCGCGTGATGTATTCGTTCTTGTAGACGGTAGCGAAGTCGTAATCGGCCATGGCGCCGATATCCGCGCCGGCGGCGAACGCCTTTTCACTGCCGGTAATGACAATGGCGCCAATGTTGGCGTCGGCATCAAAGGCAAGCAGCGCGGCGCCAAGTTCATCCATCAGCGCATCGTTGAGGGCATTGAGCGCCTTCGGACGATTGAGCGTAATAAGACCGACGCGGCCGCGCGTTTCGACCAGAATGTTTTCGTAGGACATGGAAGCTCCAGTGGGAATGGATGTAATATTAGCCGACCAACCGGTCGGTTAATCAATGAACCGATGACCGAGGAGGAGACAAGATGACCAGCCCGACCATTCTGCTTGACTGGCATGAACACGTGGCCACCATCACGCTGAACCGGCCCGATCAGCTCAACAGCTTCACGGCCGGCATGCACAGGGAACTGCGCGACGCGCTGGACAAGGTGGAGCGCCAGCGCGCCCGCGCCTTGATCCTGACCGGTGCGGGCCGCGGCTTCTGCGCAGGGCAGGATCTCTCCGAACTCAATTTCACGCCCGGGCAGATGACCGACCTGGGCCAGCTCATCGACGAGCAATTCAACCCACTGGTGCGCCGTCTGCGCGCCATGCCCCTGCCCGTGATTGCCGCTGTGAATGGCGTAGCCGCCGGCGCGGGCGCCAACCTGGCACTGGCGTGCGACATCGTGATGGCGGCCGAGAACGCGTGCTTCCTGCAAGCCTTCGTGAAGATCGGCCTGCTGCCGGATTCGGGCGGGACGTGGTTCCTGCCGCAGCGCATCGGGGTGGCACGGGCGATGGGGCTGGCAATGCTGGGGGAGAAGCTCGACGCCAAGACCGCGCTCGCCTGGGGCCTGATCTGGGGCGTCTATCACGACGCAAAAATTCTGATGACTGAGGTGAACTGCATGGCCGACCACCTGGCCAAGCAGCCGACACGGGCGCTGGCCGCCATCAAGCGCGCCATGCACGCGGCGCCCACACAGTCGCTGGACGCCCAGCTTGATCTGGAGCGCGACTTGCAGCGCGAACTCGGCAATTCCCGCGACTATGCAGAGGGGGTCGACGCGTTCCTCAACAAGCGCGTGGCGCATTTCACCGGCGAATAAGGACATCAGCGTGACAGAAACGACCCTCCACGATGCGCAGGCCCTGGCTGAAGCGGCCTGCAAAAGCATGTTCGACGCTGATGCCTGCACCCGCTGGCTCGGCATGCGCGTGGAGGCGGTCGCGCCCGGCTATGCACGGCTGTCGATGGCGGTGCGGCCTGAATTCCTCAACGGGCATCGCACCTGCCATGGTGGGCTCATCTTCACGCTCGCCGACTCGGCTTTTGCGTTTGCCTGCAACAGCCACAACCACAACACGGTGGCGGCTGGTTGCAGCGTCGAATTCCTGCGCCCGGCACACGGCGGCGATGTGCTCGTCGCAGAGGCAACCGAGCAGGTTTTATCCGGTCGCCATGGTATCTACGACGTACGCGTAACAAACCAGGCCGGCGAGGTGGTCGCCATGTTTCGAGGGAAGTCCGCGCAGATTCGCGGCCCGGCCATTCCGGTCACTGGCAGCGCAGAACCCTAGTTCGACTTCGATATAAAGCCTCCCACAAAACCGCATTCACCATTAGAGGACGCCTCATAACCTGTTCACGATCCGTAGCGAGCGGCCCGAGGTTGGCCCTGCGATGCTCACCGTACCTATGTACGGTTGCGCTGCTCGGCCAACCTCGGGACGTGCAGTAGGACCGTGAGCAGGTTCGCACGACGGCGCCCCGAGGAGACCGCATGCGCCCCCGCTCGACCGACCTGCCGCTCGATCCGATCGAGACCGCCAGCCGTGACGCCATCCAGGCGCTGCAGCTTGAACGCATGAAGCGCAGCCTCGCGCATGCGTACGAGAACGTGCCCGCCTACCGGGCCAAGTTCGACGCGGCGGGCGTGCATCCGTCGGACTTGCGATCGCTTGCCGATCTGGCGAAGTTTCCGTTCACAACCAAGACCGATCTGCGCGACAACTATCCGTTCGACATGTTTGCGGTGCCGCAGGACCGGATCGCACGCATCCACGCGTCGTCGGGCACGACAGGCAAACCCACGGTGGTCGGCTACACGCTGGCGGACATCGATACCTGGGCCGGGTTGGTGGCGCGCTCGATCCGGGCGGCGGGTGCCCGGCGCGGCGACAAGGTTCACGTGAGCTATGGCTACGGCCTCTTTACCGGCGGCCTGGGCGCGCATTACGGCGTGGAGCGCGCGGGGCTGACGGCCATCCCGTTCGGCGGCGGACAGACCGAGCGGCAAGTGCAGCTCATCAACGATTTTCAGCCGCAGATCATCATGGTGACGCCCAGCTACATGCTGGCGATTGCCGACGAGTTCGAGCGCCAGGGGATGGACCCGGCGGCGTCAAGCCTGCAGATCGGCATCTTCGGCGCCGAACCATGGACACCCGAGATGCGCAGCGCCATCGAAGCGCGCATGGGGCTTTCGGCAGTCGATATCTACGGCCTGTCAGAAGTGATGGGGCCCGGCGTCGCCAGCGAATGCGCCGAAACCAAGGACGGCCCGACCATCTGGGAAGACCATTTCTATCCAGAGATCATCGATCCGGAAACCGGCGAGGTGCTGCCCGACGGCGAATTCGGCGAACTGGTCTTCACGTCGCTGACCAAGGAAGCGATGCCCGTGGTGCGCTATCGCACGCGCGATCTGACGCGTCTATTGCCGGGCACCGCCCGCCCGGGCTTCCGGCGCATGGAAAAAATCACCGGGCGCTGCGACGACATGATGATCGTGCGCGGTGTGAACGTGTTCCCATCGCAGATCGAGGAATTGATCCTGAAGCACGCAGCGCTGTCGCCGCACTATCAATGCGTGCTGGGCAAGGAAGGACCGCTGGACACGCTGACGGTGCGGATCGAGGCGGCGCTGGGCGTGCCGGCTGAAGCGGCCCAGTCGGCGAGCAGCCAACTGGCGCACGACATCAAGTCGTTGATTGGCGTGACCGCCGCGATCGAGACGCTCGCCAGCGGTGGAATCGAGCGGTCAGTCGGCAAGGCGCGCCGCGTGGTGGACTTGCGACGCGGTTAGTCCGTGTCCGTCCTAGCGGGTGGCGACGCCGACGCTGCCGCCCTTCGGAACGAGCACCCACAGGCGCCCCGCCTGCTTCATGCGCCCGGCCAAGTCACCGGCGGCATCGCCATGGCCAAAGTAATAGTCGGCTCGCACGGCACCGCGAATGGCCGAACCCACGTCCTGCGCAAACACGAGCTTCTGGATCGGATCGGTCGACAGCGGCTTGGTCGTCGACAGGAATACCGGCGAGCCCAGCGGAATGTAGGTCGGATCAACGGCGATCGAGCGTTCGTCCGTGAGCGGCACGCCCAGCTTGCCGATCGGGCCGCCCGTGTTGCCGGGCGTCTCGGCAAAGAATACGTAGCGCGGATTGATGTTGAGCATCTCTTCCACACGACTTGGATTGGCGCGCGCCCAGGCCTTGATGCCCTGCATGGTCGCCTGTACGGGTGTGATCTCACCCATGTCGAGCAGCCAGCGCGCAAATGAGCGGAACGGCTGGTTGTTCGTACCACCCACGCCCAGGCGCATGATGCCGCCCTCTTCCAACTGGACCTGGCCCGAACCCTGAATCTGCAGGAACGCCGCTTCGACCGGATCGTCCACCCAGACAATTTCTTGCCCCTGAAGCGCCGGACTGCGGATCAATTGCGCGCGCGCCGGCAGCGTCTTGCCGCGCCATGCAGCGGGCATGCGGTACAGCGGCGTCTGATAGACCCCGTGGCGGGTGCGCGAGCCGCGCAGCAGCGGTTCGTAGTAACCGGTGATGAGGCCGCTGTCGGTGCCGTCCTCTTTCACCACGCGATACGGCGTGAAGTTGTCTTCAAAGAAGACTCGCATGGCGATCGGGTCGCCGGCATCGACCATCAGGCCAGCGGCGCACACGCGCGACCAATCGGCGCGGCGCTTCATCGCCTGGCAGTTGGATTGGAGCGCGGGCCAGGCAGAGGCGAGGTCATCGGCGGTCCACCCGGACACATCGGCCCAGGTGGCGGGGGCCAGATGCCCGCCGAGCGTGCCGGTGGGCGCTTGCGGCGTTTCGACGCGCGGCGGAGGCCCGCTCGTGCAGGCTGCCAGCATTGCGGCGACCAGGGCTGCGGCAAAGGAACCAAACCGGGCAGCCCATCGGCGGCGCAGAGCGTTGCGGGCTGGTGTCAATGCGTCCAAGGTTGCTGCTGTCATGCGTGTTTCATCCTGTCCGGTGCGGCCGCGAGCTTGGCTACAATGCCTCGCACCCGAGCTTCCCGCCGTCGACCATGAGCCAATTCTTTGAAAACCATCCGATGATGCTGTTCGGCCTGGAGGCCGGCGTGGCGCTGTTCCTGCTGATCTTCATCGTGATCTGGACCATGTCGGGCGCCAAGAAGCATCCGCGCCCGCTGCGTGCGCCTCCCGACCACCCGTCGCGCCACAGCGACGCAGCCAAGCCTTCGCAATCGACCGAAGCGGCGCCAAAAGATTCTCAAGCCGCCAATTCCGACGCGCCCTGATTCCCGATCAGTGCAGCATGCGCGGCATCACCAGCGCAAATTCGGGGATGGGGGCCTCGAAACGGTGGCCGTCTTCCGCCACGCAGAAGTATTCGCCGCGCATCGTGCCCACGGGCGTCTTGATGGTCGCCCAGCTCGTGTATTCGAACGACTCGCCCGGTGGCAGCAGCGGCTGATGGCCGACCACGCCCAGGCCGTTCACTTCCTGCACCTGCTCTTCGGCGTCGGTGATCACCCAGTGGCGGGAAATGAGCTGGCTCGGCACGTCGCCGGTGTTGCGGATGGTGATGGTGTAGGCGAAGGCGTAGTTGCCCTGCTCGGGCTCGGATTGCTCCGGCAGATAGCGCGTCCGGACCTGGACGGTGAGTTCGTAGCTGGGCATGTCGATCCACAATCAGAATTGGCGCCCATTGTGCGGCATGGCCGTGGCAGCGGCAAGGCGCGGGCAGACGGCCGATCCGGCTAAAATAGCGCCCTTCTTTGCGCATTCGCGTGAAAGTTCGCGCGCCTTATCCGTCTCCCATCATGTCCGCAGCCATCGATCCGTCCGGTTTCCGCATCGCCCCGTCCATCCTGTCCGCCGACTTTGCCCGCTTGGGCGAAGAAGTGCGCCGCGTGCTCGAATCGGGCGCCGACTGGATTCACTTCGATGTGATGGACAACCACTATGTGCCGAACCTGACTGTCGGGCCGCTGGTCTGCGAGGCGATCCGCCCACACGCGCAAAAGGACGGCAAGCCGGTGCCCATCGACGTGCACCTGATGGTCAGCCCGGTTGATCGCATCATTCCGGACTTTGCCAAGGCCGGCGCCGACCTGATCACGTTCCACCCGGAAGCTTCCGAGCACATCGACCGCTCGCTCGCGCTGATCCGCGACAACGGCTGCAAGGCCGGCCTCGTCTTCAACCCGGCCACGCCGCTGCACTATCTTGACCACGTGATGGATCGCCTGGACATGGTGCTGATCATGTCGGTCAACCCGGGCTTTGGCGGCCAGTCGTTCATCCCGGAGGCGCTGAACAAGCTGCGCGCCGTTCGCCAGAAGCTTGACGCATACCAGGACAAGACCGGCCGAAAGATCCTGCTTGAGATTGACGGCGGCGTGAAGGCCGACAACATCGCCGAGATTGCCAAGGCCGGCGCCGACACGTTCGTCGCGGGTTCGGCCGTGTTCAGCAAGCCGGATGCGGATGGCGGCTACCGGGGCACCGTGGGCGCGCTGCGCCAAGCGCTGGCCCCCCTGGCATGACGACGGGCGTGCTACCCGCCGGCCCCGTTCGCGCCGTCATCATCGACCTCGACGGGACGATGGTCGACACGGCGGGCGACTTCCACGCCGCCATCAATGCGATGCTGGGGGCGCTTGGCGCCACCCCGGACATGCCGTCCGAGGAAGTGGTCGGCTACGTCGGCAAGGGCTCGGAAAATCTGGTGCGGCGCGTGCTTGATGCGCGCTTACCGCCCGCCCAGGCCAACAGCCGCTTTGCGGAGGGGCTGGAGGCATACCAGCGCGCCTACATCGCCATCAACGGACAGCACGTGAACGTCTATGACGGCGTGCGCGAAGGGCTGGCGGCACTGCGCGACATGGGCATCGCCCTCGCGTGCGTGACGAACAAGCCACACGATTTCACGCAGCCGCTTCTGGCGCAACTCGGCCTGAACACGTATTTCGACCTCGTCTACCCAGGCGACGCCTTCCAATATCGCAAGCCCGATCCGTACCCCATGCTGCGGGTGGCCGAGGCATTTGGCGTGGCCCCGGCTGAAATCGTGGCCATTGGCGACTCCGAAAACGACGCCCGCGCGGCCCGTGCCGCCGGCATGCGCGTGCTGGCGGTGCCGTATGGCTACAACCACGGCCAGCCTATACAGGGCGCGGGAGCCGATGCTATAGTCGACACACTTTTTGCGGCAGCCGAGTTGATCCGGCCCTATGCAGAGCCACACAACGCCGTCTCTGCCGCTTCCAACTGACGATCCATGTTCCTGAATCGCAAACGCGTCGACGCTGGTGGTGACCGGGGGGCCTGGCCCTGGCGGCCCTGGCACGCCCTCGTCCGGGCGTAAGCGTTTGCACGGCTGCTGATCGTTCTTCCTCGGTTTCGGCATTCCGGCGCGTCACGAGCGCGCCGCCCAAACCACCCCCCGCGTCTCCCGCCCCAAACGCTGACCGCCCGCCGGTCTTCCGCTGGCCCGCTATCGGCTGCGGGCGACCCTTGCGGGATCGCACAGTCGCTTTTACGACGTTCGCGCGTTCCCATCCCTGATGTTCTGCTAACGTTCCGACGGCATCATTGACGCTCTTGCGTTTGCCGTGGAGCGAACGCATGCCGGCGGGCGCGCACCTGCCCGCTCGGCAAATCGACCCGACCGCTCATGACCGAACTCGAATTCAAATCGCTGGCCGACCAGGGCTACAACCGCATTCCGCTGATTGCCGAGGCATTGGCCGACCTGGAGACGCCGCTGTCGCTGTATCTGAAGCTGGCGCAATCGCACGATCGCGGCACGCATACGTTCCTGCTGGAATCGGTGGTGGGCGGCGAGCGCTTTGGGCGTTACTCCTTCATCGGCCTGCATGCGCACACGCTGCTGCGCGTGAAGGGCAATCGCACGGAAGTGGTGACCGACGGCAAAGTCGTGGAAACGAACGAAGGCAATCCGCTGGACTTCATTGCGGCGTTCGAGCGCCGCCAGAAAGTCGCTCTGCGCCCGGGCCTGCCCCGCTTCTGCGGCGGCCTCGCCGGTTATTTTGGCTACGACGCCGTGCGCTTCATCGAGCCGCGTCTGGCTGAAACCGCCCCGCCCGATGATCTGCAACTGCCCGACATCCAGCTCATGCTCTGCGAAGAGTTGGCCGTCATCGATAACCTGTCAGGCAAGCTTTACCTGATCGTCTACGCCGATCCGTCCAAGCCCGAGGCGTATTCGCACGCCAAGCAGCGCCTGCGCGCCCTGCGCACCAAGCTGCACCAGCCGGTGGATGTGCCGGTGACTTCGCCGTCGGTGCGCACCAACACCATCCGCGAGTTTGACAAGACGGACTACATCACCGCCGTACTCAAGGCCAAGGAATACATCGCCGCCGGCGACATGATGCAGGTGCAGATCGGCCAGCGCCTGGTCAAGCCGTTCCGCGACGCGCCGCTGTCGCTGTACCGCGCGCTGCGCTCGCTGAACCCGTCGCCGTACATGTACTTCTACAACTTCGGCGACATGCAGATCGTCGGGGCATCGCCGGAAATCCTGGTGCGTCAGGAAGAGCGTCGTGTGCCGGCTGCTGAAAACAATGGCAACGGCACCGACGAATCCGCCCGCATCGTCACGATCCGCCCGCTGGCCGGCACGCGCCCGCGCGGCAGCACCCCGGAACGCGATGCCGAACTGGCCACCGAACTGCTCAACGACCCGAAGGAAATCGCCGAGCACGTCATGCTGATCGATCTGGCGCGCAACGACATCGGCCGCATTGCCGAAATCGGCTCCGTCAAGGTGACAGACCAGATGGTCATCGAGAAGTACTCGCACGTGCAGCACATCGTCAGCTCGGTCGAGGGGCGCCTGAAACCCGGCATGACCAACATGGACGTGCTGCGCGCGACCTTCCCGGCGGGCACGCTCTCGGGTGCGCCCAAGGTGCGCGCGATGGAGATCATCGACGAGCTGGAGCCGGTCAAGCGTGGCATCTACGGCGGCGCGGTGGGCTACCTTTCGTTCTCGGGCGAGATGGACCTGGCGATCGCCATCCGCACCGGCATCATCAAGGACGGCAATCTCTATGTGCAAGCCGCCGCCGGCGTGGTGGCCGACTCGGACCCGGATGCCGAATGGAGAGAAACCGAACACAAGGCGCGCGCCGTGCTGCGTGCGGCCGAGCAAGTGCAAGACGGCCTCGACGCCGATTTCTGAGGTCAAGGAGACCACCATGCTGCTGATGCTCGATAACTACGACTCCTTTACCTACAACATCGTCCAGTACTTCGGCGAACTCGGCCAGGACGTGCACACGGTGCGCAACGACGAGATCACGATCGAAGAGATCGAAAAGCTGAATCCGGAGCGCATCTGCCTGTCGCCCGGCCCGTGCACGCCGACGGAAGCCGGCATTCTCGTTCCGGCGCTCAAGCACTTTGCGGGACGCATGCCCATCCTGGGCGTGTGCCTCGGGCACCAGGCCATTGCCGATGCATTTGGCGGGCGGGTGATCCGCGCGCAGAAGGTGATGCATGGCAAGGTCAGCACGATCGAGAACACCGGCGTGGGCGTGTTCGCCAATCTGCCGCGGCATTTCAAGGTAACGCGCTATCACTCGCTCGCGATCGAGCGCGAGACACTGCCCGACTGCCTGGAAATTACCGCCTGGACCGAAGACGGCGAAATCATGGGCGTGCGCCACAAGACGCTGCCGGTGGAAGGTGTGCAGTTCCACCCGGAATCGATCCTGTCGGAACACGGCCACGCGCTGCTCGGGAACTTCCTGAAGGAACGCGTCTAATGCGCGGCGCGTGCGCGATTGCCATGCCGCTGGCGCTGGCGCTGATGGCAAGCCTGCCAGCGATGGCCGGCACGCTCGAAGCCTGCCGCGCCGCCCAGCCCGAGGTCGGCAACGTCGCCCAATGCGTGCAGACCGCACGCAAGGCGGCGCAAGCGGAACTGGCATCTGCCGAATCGACACGCCGCACTGCGTTACGCGCCCGCATCGCTGCCAACAAAAGCATGGACCGCGGCGCCGCCATGGCATTCGACCGCACCGTGCGCGCACACCAACTCTATCGACAGGCCGAATGCGACCTGTCCCGCCGCCTGGCCCGCAATACGCCTGATGCCGACCTGGCTGAAGCCGCGTGCGAGGCCGATCTGTCGCGCGAGCGCATCGGCGCCTTGCGCGACGCCGCACAGCCGGCCACCCCGGCTGCGGCCCCGGCAGCGCCCAACTGAATACGAAACGACCATGACCATTACACCGCAAGAAGCGCTGACGCGCTGCATCGAGCACCGCGAAATCTTCCACGACGAGATGCTGCACTTGATGCGGCTCATCATGCGCGGCGAGATGTCGCCCGTGATGGCAGCCGCCCTCACCATGGGGCTGCGCGTCAAGAAAGAGACCATCGGCGAGATCGCGGCCGCTGCCACCGTCATGCGCGAATTCGCCACCAAGGTCGACGTGCCCGCTGAGGTGTCCGACCACTTTGTCGACATCGTCGGCACGGGCGGCGACGGCGCCAACACCTTCAACATCTCCACCGCCTCGATGTTCGTGGCAGCAGCCGCCGGCGCACGCATCGCCAAACATGGTGGACGCGGCGTCAGCTCCAAGTCGGGCAGTGCCGATGTGCTCGAAGCGCTGGGCGTGAACATCATGCTCACGCCCGAGCAGGTGGCCGAATCGATCGAAACGGTCGGCATCGGCTTCATGTTCGCGCCCAACCACCACCCGGCCATGAAGAACGTCGCCCCGATCCGCAAGGAGCTGGGCGTGCGCACGATCTTCAACATCCTGGGGCCGCTGACCAACCCGGCCGGCGCGCCGAATATCCTGATGGGCGTGTTCCATCCGGACCTGGTCGGCATTCAGGTGCGCGTGATGCAGCGGCTGGGCGCGAAGCACGCCGTGGTCGTCTACGGCAAGGACGGCATGGACGAGGTGTCACTCGGCGCCGCCACGCTGGTCGGGGAACTGAAGGACGGCGTGGTGACCGAATACGAAATCCATCCGGAAGACTTTGGGCTGCAGATGGTCTCCAACCGCAGCCTGAAGGTGGCCGACGCCGACGAATCCAAAACCATGCTGATCGAAGCGCTGGAAAACAAGCCGGGCACGCCGCGCGAGATCGTCTCGCTCAACGCCGGTGCGGCCCTGTACGCGGCCAACATCGCCGGCTCGATCGGCGACGGCATGAAGCTGGCCCGCGAAGCCATCGCCTCGGGCGCCGCGCGCGCCAAGCTCGACGAACTCGTGCGCGTCACCAACCAGTTCAAAGCCTGATATGTCCGACATCCTGCAGAAAATCCTGGCCGTGAAGGCCGAAGAAGTGGCCGCCGCGCGCAAGCACCGCGACCTGCCCAGCGTGCGCGCCGAAGCCGAAGCCAACCGCACCGACAGCACGCTCGGCGCCCGCGGCTTTGCCAAGGCAATGCGCGACAAGATCGCCGCCGGCAACGCGGCGATCATCGCCGAAGTGAAAAAGGCGTCGCCGTCCAAAGGCGTGCTGCGCCCGAACTTCAAGCCCGCCGACATCGCCCGCAGCTATGCCGAGTACGGCGCCGCGTGCCTCTCCGTCCTGACCGACGAGCAGTTCTTTCAAGGCCACGCCGATTACCTGCGCGAAGCCCGCGCCGCCTGCACGCTGCCGGTGCTGCGCAAGGATTTCATGGTCGACTTGTACCAGGTGTACGAAGCGCGCTCATGGGGCGCGGACTGCATCCTGCTGATCGTGGCCGCGCTGGATCAGGGCCTGATGGAAGAACTCGAAGCGTGCGCGCTGGAACTCGGCATGGACGTGCTGGTAGAAGTGCACGACGGCCACGAACTGGACCGCGCGCTGCGTCTGCAAACGCCGCTGGTGGGCGTGAACAACCGCAACCTCCGCACGTTCGAGACGTCGCTCGACAACACTCTCGGCCTGCTCAAGCACATGCCGGACGATCGCATCGTCGTCACGGAATCCGGCATCCTCACGCCGGACGACGTGCGCAAGATGCGCGCCGCCGCCGTCAACGCGTTCCTCGTCGGCGAAGCCTTCATGCGTGCAGACGACCCGGGCGCCGAACTGGCCCGCCTGTTCGCCTGAGCGCCACACCATGGCCCGCGAGATTGAACTGAAGCTGGCCGTTTCGGCCGGCACGCACGACGCACTGGTCAGCTGGCTGGACGCCAATGCGCGGGCGGCCGGCTCGGTGGAATTGGCGAACGTCTACTACGACACACCCGACCAGGCGCTGGCGCGCAGCCGTGCCGCATTGCGCGTGCGCCGTCAGGGCAGCCAATGGCTGCAAACGCTGAAGACCGCAGCCGTGAGTACGTCCGGTCTGAGCGCCCGCCACGAATGGGAGGTGCCGCTGCAGAACGACGCACTGTCCGTCGATGCCTTCGTCGCCAACAACGCCAGTGAAGCAGCCGACTATGTTCGGCCCCACGCGGCGGCGCTCGTCCCGCTGTTCCGCACGGACTTCACGCGCCGCCTGTGGCACGCGAAATCCGAGGGCGGCGAGATCGAGATTGCACTGGACGCCGGCGCCATCCTCATCCCCGGCACCCAGGCGCGCGAGCCGATCGACGAGCTGGAACTGGAGTGGAAGCCCGCCGCCGGCAGCACGCTCAGCGAAGACACGATTGCCGAGCGTCTGCACGCCTGGACGAAAAAGCTGCGCGCCGCCGTGGCCGGTCTCACGCCGCTCGACATCAGCAAGGCGCAACGCGGCTACCGGCTGCACGAGAAAACCACCGGGGGCCAGCCGTGACGCAACGCGCCAATCCGGCGCAAGCCGCCCTCTTCGACGAACCGGCAGCAGACACCACCGCCGTAGGTTTCACCCCGCTGGCCCAGCAGTTCGACGCCCTGCCCGCTGATTGGAAGGCAATCCTCACGCCGTGTATCGCGCAGACCAACTGGCCGGAGCTATGCGCCTTTGTCGATGGCGAGCGCGCAGCCGGCAAGCCGATCTTTCCGACGGACGTTTTCCGTGCCCTGCACCTGACGTCAGTGGACGATGTGCGCGTCGTCATCCTCGGCCAGGATCCGTACCACGGCACGGGCACCGTCGATGGCCGCGAGATTCCGCAGGCGCACGGCTTGGCGTTCTCGGTGCCGGCCGGTGTGCGCGTGCCGCCCAGCCTGCGCAATATCTACAAGGAAATCGAAGCGGAATTCGGCTGCAAGCTGCCTGGCGCCTCCGGCAACCTGGAGGGCTGGGCACAGCAAGGTGTCCTGCTGCTCAACACGGTGCTCACCGTCGAACAAGGCCAGGCCGCCAGCCACGCCAAGCGCGGCTGGGAACGCATTACCGATTGCCTGCTGGAGCAACTGGCGCGTGTCGGCCACAAGCGCGTGTTCATGCTGTGGGGCAGCCACGCGCAAGCCAAGCGGGCGCTGCTGTCGGACGGGCATCTCGTGCTGGAGGCGCCGCACCCCTCGCCGCTGTCGGCGCATCGCGGGTTCCTGGGATGCGGGCATTTCAAGACGGCCAATGATTGGCTGGCGGCGCAGCGCCAACCGACCATCGATTGGCTGAAACCGCAGGCCGCTTGAACGGCGCGGGCCAGGCGGCCCGATCGACGAGCCCCAAAGCGTCGGCCTTGACCGTCTGAGAGACGAGTTCGGTGCTCCAGGACTCAACGTTGAATCATTGAGGCCAGGCTTCGACTCTCCGAGACTCGACTTCGACTCTCCGAGACTCGGCTTCGACTCTCCGAGGCTCGGCTTCGACTCTCCGAGGCTCGACTTCGGCCCTCCGAGGCTCGGCTTCGACCCTCCGAGACTCGACTTCGACCCTCAGAGGCTGACCTTTGACGCTCGGATACTGGGAGTCGACGGTCTGACGCTGGACGTCGGCTCCTTGAGCCCCGTCGTCGAGGGTCCAAGGCTCAGCGCTGCGGAGGAAGATCGCCGCCCCTGCGAAGCCTTTCAGCCGCCGGCCGCGTCTAATCTTTCGAAATACGCAGCGCGCGTCCGAGCGCACCACAGCGCAATGCAATCTTGGACGTATCAGCCCGCAGCGCTTGCAGGCGCCGCTCTAGCAGGTGCATCGCCGACAGCGATTCGGATTCGGCGGCCGCATCGACCATGCGCGAGCGTGCCGACTGATCGGCGAAGTCGGCCGCGCCCAGCTCCTGTGTGTCGCGTGGGCGTACGCCCCAGCCGCCTTCGTGCACGGCCTGGTCAAAGCGCTCCTTGGCGCGGGTCAGGCTTTCCAGCGCGGCCTCGGCCGTTTGCTCGACCAGCGCCCGCGTATCCGCCTCGTCCAGTTCCTGCGCCCATTGCCGCACGAGAATGCGCACCGCCGCGACGTGCGCCGCCACGAGGTAGTTCTGCACGATGAAGCGGTTCAGGTTGTCGACGGCGCGGTGCCGGCTCTTGGGCTCGTCCAGCATGCGCGCGAACGCCGCGATGAGCCCTGTGAGCGATTCCATGAACTGCTTGCGCTGCACGCGGTAAGCGAAGTCGTCCTTGAGTGTGCCGAGCAGCAGGTCCCGCGCGGCCTCGATAAAGCGGCGGTTGGTGCGCAGCACATCGTCCACCAGCTTGGGAAGATTGCGGTATTCCCAACTCGGCAAGACGTAGCTGAACGCGGTGGCGATGGCCGCGCCGATCAGCGTGTCGACGAGGCGTTCACCAATCGCGCCCTTGCTGCCAGGCAGCAGCAAGTTGATTTGGATGAGCACCTGCACGCACGCCGCAATGGCCGTGTAACGGTAGCGCACGGTAACGAACGCGGCGCTGGCGGCAGTGGACAGGTACAGCACGCCCATCAGGATCCACGTCGAATGCGTATACCGCAGGATCACGGCGGCAATGACGCAGCCGATCAGCGTACCCAGCACCCGGTCGAGGTTGCGCTGGCGCGTCATGCTGAACGTCGGTTTGAGGATCACGACGATGGTCAGCAAAACCCAGTAACCGTGCGAGCTATATGGGAGGTGATCAGCAATCCACAGCCCCGCCGCCACGGCCATCGAAATACGCAGTGCAAAGCGCAGCACCGGTGAACGCCACGTCAGCTCTTCGAGCACCAGCCGCAGCTCGTACTTCTGGCGTGTGAGAAACGGCGTCATGTCGGGGCGCAGCAGCACCTGCGACAGCTCGACCGGCGTAGCGGTGGCCGCGTGCAGCTGTGCCATGAGGCGGATCGCGCCCCGCACCGTCGCCACCGATTCTTCGAGCGCGGCAATCGCCTCGATCGGCACGCCGTGATGGTTGTGCTGCAGCTCGTGCAGCGCGCCTTCAATGGCGGCCACCTCCTGGTCGTACGACACCGGCGTGGGTGACGGCCGGTCGCGGCCGACGGCATAGGCGACGCCTTCGATGTCCATGCGCAAGCGTTCGATCACGTCGCGCAGCAGGCGCATCACCTCGGCGTCGGCCAGCCACTGGCGCAGCAGCGGGTAGTCGGTGTTGGACGACAGCAGATACTCGTAGATATCGAGCATCCGCATGTGAATCTGCACGAGGCGGCCGTCGCTGGTGGTGCGGTTGTCGCGAAAAACGAAATCGCGCGCCACCTGCTGCTTGTCCGCCACCGAAATCTGCTGGCGTACGAGCGCATTGAACTGCTCGTCGAAATCCTTGGATGCGTCGTAGAAGCCGGCTTTGCACTCCACGTACACGGCCAGTTCGTACAGGCATTCGGCCAGCACCTGCTCCTTGATGCGGCGGCGCTGGCCCCACGCTACCGCCATCGCAAAGGCCATGTAGCCGATGGCGCCGAGGAAGAACTGCAGCGTGTGCTCCACGGCTTCGCGGAAGGCGAATTCCTCTGTAAACGTAAGCGTCATGACGAACAGCGCCGCGAACTGCAGCGGCATCGTCTTGTTGCCGTACGCCACCATGAGCCCCGCGAGGAAGCTCACCACTACGATCACCGCCGGCAGGATCGCGTACGGCGTCGCCACCGCCACGAGAAAGGTGACGGCGGTCGTCAGCAGCACGCACGCCATCATCTCGTTGAACTTGTGCCGCAGCGGGCTGGGCAAGTCCATGAGGCTCGTGCAGAGCGCGCCGATGGACACCACCATCGCGCCCTGCAGGTCCATCACCAGCAGTGCGAGCAGCGTCAGGCCGATCACGCCGGTGGCAGTACGGATGCCGCGCGAGACGTAATGGCTGTAGAGGAACGTGCGTGGATCGTGGACGTAGTCCATCGGGCGACGCGTCAGGCTGACTTACCGCGTGCCGCGCGCGTGCTGCGCGCCGCTGCCCGTTTGCCGAGCCATGCCGAGCGCAGCGGCGACGGCTCGGACGCGAGCGCCAGCGTGAACTGCGGCGTGGCGTCGGCAGCGAGCGTTACGTCAAGCTGCATCAATTCGTCGCGACGGAACACATGCACGGGAACGGTGTCGCCGGCGCGGTGGCGCGCGAGCATCTTGTCGAGCTGGCCGGTCGGCACACGCAGGCCGTCTACCGCGACGACCAGGTCGCCTGCAGACAGACCGCCTTGCTGCGCGGGGCTGTCGTCGAAGACCTGCTGCAGCTTGACGTAGCCGTTCTCGGCGCCGATCTTGACGCCCAGGGCAAGCGCGGGGTCTGCCGCCTTGCGCGTGGCGCTGACGCCCATCGCCTTGAACAGCGCCGGCAGCGGCGGGTCGTCGCGCCCCTCGGTCAACTGGCGGACCAGCGTGCGCAGGCGCACACCGGTGGTCTCTTCCATCAGGGTGATGAGCCCGGCTTCGGTCACGCCGCGCTGCGCGTGGCCCGCGGCGTAGAAATCACGGCCGTACGTCACCCACAGGGCGCGCATCACGTCGTCGAGCGAGCGTTCGCCGTGGGTCTGCGTGCGGATCGTGAGGTCGAGCGCCAGCGCCACGAGCGAGCCCTTGGTGTAGTAGCTGACGATGGCGTTGGGGGCGTTTTCGTCCTGGCGGTAGTACTTCGTCCAGGCGTCGAAGGAGCTTTCGGCCACGCTCTGTTTCAGGCGGCCGCTGCCGCGCAGCACGCCGTTCCACGTCTTGCCGAGCATCTCCAGATACTGCGCTTCGGAAATCAGCCCCGAGCGCACCAGCATCAGATCGTCGTAGTAGCTCGTGAAGCCTTCAAACAGCCACAGCAGCGGCGTGTGGACCTCGCGATCGAGCGCGTACGGCACAAAGGTGGCCGGCTTGATGCGCTTGACGTTCCAGGTATGGAAATACTCGTGGCTGACGAGGCCCAGGAAGGTGCGATAGCCCTCGGTGGTCTCATCGCGGCCGGTCACGGGCAGATCGGCGCGCGCACACATCAATGCGGTGCTGGCGCGGTGTTCCAGGCCGCCATAGCCGTCGGTGGTCACCATCGTCATGAAGACGTAGCGCCGGTTGCTGTCGAGGAACGGCGCCGTGGCGGTCTGCGGCTCGAACAGGCGGATCTGCGCTTCGCAGATGCGCTTGAAATCGCGGGCGATGCGTTCCAGATCAAGATTCGGCACGCGGCCCGTAAAGACGGCGTCGTGCTGTGCACCGCAGGCCTCGAACGACACCAGCTCGAACGTGCCCATCTCCACCGGGTGGTCGATCAGCTCATCGTAATTTGCCGCTTCGTACCAGCCAAAGCCGTAGCGCTTGGCGCCGGCCTTGCCCGCGATGCGCCCAGTGGCCTCGCGCAGCGCGGTGGCCACGCGCCAGCCGCGGTAGGCATCTCCGGCGGGCGGCTGGATGTCGACCAGGCAACGCTGGTCATCCGCGCCTTCCACACGCAGGAACACCGACGTGCCGTTGAAGAAGCCGTGCGTGGTATCCAGATGCGCGGCGCGCACCGACAAGTCCCACGCATAGACGTCGTAGGAAATCGTCAGCGGCCCGGTACACGGTGCGGCCCACCACGTGTGCTTGTCGACCTTGGTCAGGCGCACCGGCCTGTGGGCGGACGACGCCTCGATCCGCACGATGTTGCGCGCGAACTCGCGGATCATGTAGCTGCCCGGAATCCACGCCGGCAGCGAAAATCGCTGGCCTTGGCTGTCAGGCGCGTCAACCGTGACGGTGACGGTGAAAACGTGCGCCTCGGGCGCGGCGGGGGCGATGGTGTAGCGGATCGGCTTCATGGCGGACATTGTAGCGTTGCCGTCCCATGCTGCCGAAGGCAAATCGTCCGCAAACCGGCTTGCCAGCCTATCGGTTGACGTCGACCACGACCCGCCCGCGCATCTTGCCCGCCACGATGTCGTGTGCAGCGTCGATGGCCTCGGAAAGCGTCACTTCGCGCGTGATGGCGGCCAGGCGATCCGGCAGCAGATCGGCGGCGAGGCGCTGCCATGCGGTCTGGCGCAGCGCACGCGGCGCCATCACGCTGTCGATCCCGCACAGGGTCACGCCACGCAGGATGAACGGCGCGACGGTGGCCGGAAAATCCATGCCCTGCGCCAGCCCGCAAGCCGTGACCACGCCGCCATAGCGCACCTGTGCGCACGCGTTGACCAGCGTGTGCGAGCCCACCGAATCGACCACCGCCGCCCAGCGCTCTTTCTGCAACGGCTTGCCGGGGGCGGAAAGCTCGGCGCGGTCAATGACATCCGTCGCGCCCAGCGCCTGCAGGAAATCGGCCTCATTGGTCTTCCCGGTCGACGCCACCACGCGATAGCCCAGCTTGCCGAGCAGCGCAATGGCGATCGAGCCCACGCCGCCCGACGCGCCGGTCACCAGCACCTCGCCGTCGCCCGGTTTCACGCCGGCACGCTCCAACGCCAGCACCGAAAGCATCGCCGTGTAACCCGCCGTGCCGATCGCCATGGCCTGCCGCGCATCGAGCCCCGCCGGCAATGCCACCAGCCAATCGCCGGAAAGCCGCGCCTGCTGGGCGAGGCACCCCCAATGCGTCTCGCCGACGCCCCAGCCGTTGAGCACGACCGCATCGCCGGTCCGCCAATCCGCGTGCGTGGATTCGAGCACGACGCCCGCGCCGTCGATACCGGCCACCATCGGCCACTTGCGCACGACAGGGCCTTTGCCGGTGATGGCCAGGCCGTCCTTGTAATTGATGGTCGACCAGTCCACGCGGATCAGCACGTCACCGGCGGTGACGTCGTTGGCAAGCGCTTCGGGTGTGGACAACGCCGCGTCATCGAGGTCGACGATGTGGGCCAGCGGGCCGCCATCCTGCTTTTCAAGCATCAGCGCGCGAAACGACATACCAAGTCTCCAAAGGTGAGTTCAATGCAAGCGCCCAAAGAAAAAGCGCCGGATCGACCGGCGCTTCCTGCGTGCGAATTACGACTTCTTGAGCGCGGCGAACTTGCGCTCCAGCGTGGCCGCATCGATCAGGCCCGGCGCCCGCGAGCCATCCGGGAAGATGATGGCCGGCGTGCCGGTCACGTTCAGTTGCTGGCCGAGCTTCAGGTTGGCCTCGAGCGGTGTATCGCAGGTGCCGGCGCCGCCCGGGGCGGTCTTGGCGGTCATCCAGTCGCGCCAAGCCTTGGCGCGGTCGGCCGAGCACCAGATCTGCTTGGCCTTGGTGTTTGAGTCCTCCGACAGGATCGGGAACAGGAAGGTGTAGACCGTGACGTTGTCGACCTGCGTCAGCATCTGTTCCAGCTTGTGGCAGTACGGGCAGTTCGGATCGGAGAATACGGCGATCTTGCGTGCGCCGTTGCCCTTGACCCACTTCACGGCGCGGTCCAGCGGCAAGTCGGACCACTTCACGCGGTTCAACTCGGCCAGGCGCTCCTGCGTGAGGTTGGTGGCGGTCTGTGTGTCGAGCAGGTCGCCGTTGAGCACGTAGCGGCCGGTGGCATCGCTGTAGACGACCTGGCTGCCGAGGTTGATCTCGTACAGGCCCGCGAGCGGCGACTTGGCGACGCTCTTGATCTCCACGTTCGGGCCCAGGGCCTTCTGTACGGTGGCCTTGACCTTGTCCAAGGCGGGCTCGGCGGCACCGGCGCTCAAGACATAGCCCGCGCCAATGGCCGCAACAGCCACCGCAGAGGCGATGGCCGCCACCCGAATACGAAACGACATAACGACTCCTGGAACCCCGAAAAACCACAAATCCGCTGAGATTGCCTCAGCCGAGTGCGTGCTTGATCAACAAGCGTTTGATAAATGGCGTCATGCCCACCATGCGCATCCCCGCGTTGCGTACCGTGCGGGGCAGCGCCCCCGGCAGGGCGAACAGTTTATGCAGACCGTCGGTGGCGGCCGTGAGCGAAAGCAGGTCTTCGCGGCGGGCACGTTCGTAACGGCGCAGCAACCTCAGATCGCCATGATCGCGCATGGTTTCACGTTCCGCCATTACCCGGCCGATTTCGGACACATCCCGAAGCCCGAGGTTCATGCCCTGCCCGGCGAGCGGATGGATCACATGGGCCGCATCGCCCACCAGCGCCACGCGCGGGGCGACGGCCCGGCTGGCGTGCTGCAGCACGAGCGGGAAACCCTGCGCAGGCGTGATGTTCGACAAGCGCCCGAAGCGTGCGGCGACGGCGCCACCCGCCGCGGCTTCCACGGCACGGCACAGCGCCTCGGGCGACAGCGCGAGCAATTCGCGGGCGTGCTCTTCGCTGGCAGACCACACCATCGACACACGCCGATCGGGCAACGGCAGCATCGCGAGGATCTCGCCGCGTACGGGGGGGCCGTCACCCGGCGCTGCCGCCTGCTCGGCGGATGCACCGAGGAACCATTGCCACGCGGTGTCCTGATGCCAGTGCTCGGCCTGGAAGTTGGCCACCACACCAAGCTGCCCATACGGTTTCGCTTCAGCCTGGATGCCGGCCTGCTCGCGCACCCACGAATGCTTGCCGTCGGCGCCGATCACGCATTCCGCGCGGATCGTCTGGCCGTCGGCCAGCGTGAGCTTTACGGCGTCGGCTTCCATTTCGAAACCGGTGGCGGCATGCGCGAACGTCTGCACCGTGTGGGCAAAGCGCAGCGCGGTTTCCAGCGCGCGCTCGACCAGCGACGATTCGGCAATCCACGCTAGTTGCGGCGTGCCGGCGGCGTAGGCGGAAAAGTGCAGGTCGGGGTGGGCGTGCTCGCCGCGCGCGGCGGCGTCATCGCCGAAGATACGCATGTCGTGCACCGGCTGCACGCGCGTCATGTCGAGCGCCGGCCAGATGCGCAATTGCTCGAGCAACGCCTGGGAGCTGGACGAGAACGCGTAAACACGTGCGTCCCACGCGTCCGGCCCGGCGGGTGTGGCGGCTGGGGCGGGTGGCGCGATATGCGCAATGCGCAAGCCGATCTGCGCCAGCCGCAGCGCGCAGGCGCGCCCGACGATGCCGCCGCCCACCACGGCCAAGTGGTAAGGCGCTGCCTCCCGGGAAGCCGCCTTCGAAGAGGAAAACGCGGGTGTATTCATGGTGGGCCGATTATAGCGGCGGGGGGTGTTGCAGCCTTGCGGGCGCGCAAAAGTGTCGCGACAGATAGGGGCGCCGCCGCATACGGGCTCGGTGTGGATGAATCTCGCCCCTGAAGAGGCGGGAAAGTCACTTCAAATCCTTCGCGTGTCCGAAGCATATCGGCTGCACATATGTGCCATGTGCGCCGCATATGTGCGAATGACGTCGCTATCTGCAAACCCGCGAAGTGACGCCATTTGCACCTCAGCTTCCCGCGCTCAAGTCATACGCCGGGATGGACGATAAAAGCCGGGCAATTCGACGTTTTGAAGGGCTCGGGCCGCCGATACAGTGCGGGTCCGATCCACGCATTTCTCATCGCCATGTGGACTTTTTCCGAACGCTCTGCCGCATCTTTGACCCTGGCCGCGCTGCTGGCCCTGGCCGGCTGTGCGCAAATGCCCGCCCAGACGCCTGCCCCGGTGGCCCGCTCCGCGCCCACGGGTGAAGTCATGACGTTCGTCATCCCGCCCGATGCGCTGGGCGCGCACGATCCGCAATTGACCGCTGTGCTGACCAAGGCCGGTGCGTTGGCCGCAGCGCAAAAACGCCCGGCGACGATCCAGGTGGCCGCATTGGCACAGGATTTCCGCTATCTCAACCAGGCGCTGTGGAACGGCGTGCCGGCCCAGCGCGCCGGCTCTGTCCGCCTGGAAAACCTCACCGTCAGCGCCAGCCAGCCTTACAGCGTGACGATCCGCATGCAGGACTAAGAGGAACGTCATGCGTATGACCCATCTGCTCTTCCCGCTCACCGTCGGCCTGCTGACGGTACCGGCCGCCTCGGCTTTTGCCGCGCCGCCCGATGCACTGATGCCGGCGACGGCCGCCGCGCCCGACCGCGTCTATCCGCCCCTGCCCTCGCTGGCGATGCTGCCGCCCAGCGGCGGTGCCGAAATCGAGGCTGCGCCGGCCGCACACTCGCGTGGCAGCAAGCGCAAGGTTGTGACAACGCAGTGGCGCAAGGCGACCGAGCCGGTACCGCGCATGGTGGTGTCGGAGGCATCGCACACGTATCTGGCCGGTATCGAGCGACAGCTTGAAGTGGCCCTGCAGAAGTAATCCACGATCTCCGCCGGAGCCGTCATGCCCCTCGCCCGCCTTCTTTGCTTGAACTGGTGCCGCCTTGCCGGGGCCCTTTTGCTAGCTGCTTCCAGCGTTGCAGCGCACGCCGCCTCGGGTGATTGCTTCGAGCAGGCCGGGACCTATCAGGGCGTCAACCCGACGGTGCTGCGCGCGATCGTGTGGTTTGAATCGAAGGGCGATGCGGGCGCCATCCATCGCAACGCTGACGGCTCGGTCGACATCGGCCAGGCACAGATCAACTCGATCCACTTCGGCACGCTGGCGCGCTATGGCGTGCCGCGCCACGCGCTGACCGACGCTTGCGTGAACGTATTCGTGGCGGCCTGGCTGCTCAAGCAAAAAATGGTTCGCCACGGAAACACATGGCGGGCCATCGGCGCGTATCACTCCGAAACGCCCGCCCACCGCGACGCCTATGCGCGCAGCATCCAGCGGGTGCTGATGTCGTGGGGGGAAT
Source organism: Ralstonia sp. OTU4908 (assembly GCF_038440115.1). NCBI lineage: Bacteria > Pseudomonadati > Pseudomonadota > Betaproteobacteria > Burkholderiales > Burkholderiaceae > Ralstonia > Ralstonia sp. OTU4908. The sequence goes on from NZ_JASATD010000009.1 coordinate 23,044, forward strand.
TGCGGGCCGACCGCTGAATCGGGTCCGGCTCCGGAAGCCGGCTGCCGCTCAGTAGTACGAGACGGCGGCGTAGGCCTGACGTGCGCCGATGGCGCGGCGCTCCCCGCTGACCAGGCGCATCAATTCATCCTGGCGCGGACAGACCAGCGCACGCACACGGGCGTCGTTGGCCAGAATGCGCATCATCAGGTCGCGCTTGCGCTGTATTTCTTCGTGCGACAAGGCCGGGCGCAGACCGTGGCCCAAGCGCTCCATGTGCGCCGCGCATTCGCGCTCCAGCAAGCTCACTTCGTCCCAGTCGCCGCGTTCTGCAGCATCCACCATGTCTTCGGACAGGCTGGCGATGGCCTCGTAGCAGGCGAACAGGCCGGCGCTGTCGGAAACCGTATGGATCGGGCGGGCGGCGGTGGCGACGGTCCAGGACATGCTGTGCTCCGATATTAGATGTGTTGTTTGTGGCAAGCAGTGCAATAGGCGTGCCCGGGGATGCCCAGCCGTTTCCCAGCCACCCGAAATGCCGCCAAACCCTTTCCTGGCTTGGTTTTACAGAATACGGAGGGTGTGCGGCAACGGGCAACGCAGGCCTGAAACATGGCCTTGCGAGTCGAAGTTGTTACGTTTCTGGAACGTAACGCGTAACGGGGTCGTAACGCTCTCTGGGCGGGCGCCAGCTCCCCGGCCCGAAGCTATGCGCCGACGGAGGCATTGCAGGGCTGGACCCCACCCAGAGCGGTTACAATCACGCCTTTCCGTGAACGACGCCCCCAGCCCGGATTCCACTGTGCTGCTGCAGCCTCCCGCGTCACGCAACCCCTTGATTCAGAGCCTTTTTCACCATGAGCCTCCAATGCGGCATCGTCGGTCTGCCGAACGTCGGTAAGTCGACCCTGTTCAATGCCCTGACCAAAGCCGGCATCGCCGCCGAGAACTACCCGTTCTGCACGATCGAGCCCAACGTCGGCGTGGTGGAAGTGCCGGACGCCCGTCTGCAGGCACTGGCCGACATCGTCAAGCCCGAGCGGGTGCTGCCGGCGGTGGTCGAGTTCGTCGATATTGCAGGCCTCGTGGCGGGCGCCTCCAAAGGGGAAGGCCTGGGCAACCAGTTCCTGGCCAACATCCGTGAGACGGATGCCATCACGCACGTGGTGCGCTGTTTCGAAGATGAAAACGTGATTCACGTTGCCGGCAAGGTCGACCCGATCGCTGACATCGAAGTCATCAACACCGAACTGGCCCTCGCTGACCTGGCTACGGTGGAAAAGGCGCTGCAGCGCTACACCAAGGCCGCCAAGTCGGGCAACGACAAGGAAGCCGCCAAGCTGGTCGCCGTGCTGGAAAAAGCGCAGAAGGTTCTGGACGAAGCCAAGCCAGTGCGCGGCCTGAACCTGACCGACGACGAGTGGGCGACGCTCAAGCCGCTGTGCCTGATCACCGCCAAGCCGACCATGTACGTTGCCAACGTGCGCGAAGACGGCTTCGAGAACAACCCGCACCTCGACGCGGTGCGCAACTACGCCGCGCAGACGAATTCGCCGGTGGTGGCCGTGTGCGCCGCCATCGAAGCCGAAATCGCAGACCTGGATGACGCTGACAAGGCCGAATTCCTGGCCGACATCGGGATGGAGGAGCCGGGCCTGAACCGCGTGATCCGTGCCGCCTTCAAGCTGCTCGGCCTGCAAACCTACTTCACCGCCGGCGTGAAGGAAGTGCGCGCCTGGACGATCCATATCGGCGACACAGCCCCTCGCGCAGCTGCGGCCATCCACACCGACTTTGAACGCGGCTTCATCCGCGCCCAGACAATCTCGTACGAGGATTACATCCAGTACAAGGGCGAACAGGGTGCCAAGGAAGCCGGCAAGATGCGTGCGGAAGGCAAGGAATACATTGTCAAAGACGGCGATGTACTGCACTTCCTGTTCAACGTCTGACCCCGCACGAAGTGCCCGAAAAGCCCCGCAAGCGACGCGGGGCTTTTTTTCATGGTCGAATCCCGAAGACGCGGCCCCGCGCCTCGCGGATGCCGCCCCGCGCTTGTAACGTTGAGGCGACTCCGCATCACTTTTTTACACGCCAGCGCAATCGACCGGACGGCGCTGGCGCTCGCCAACGCCCGCCGCTGAGCCATTTTGCCGCCCCTGGCACGCCGGTTGCGTAGCCCAGACCGGATACGCTGAACCCCGGCAGGCCCGAAGCCCGGGGCAGCCCGCCGCCCCCGCCTGGCGCATTAGATCAGGCGCTTGGGACGGCGCACTCGCCCGACGCCATGAGTTCGCAATCGCCCCCGCCCTTGTCTGCAGTTGACGACATCGACGCCTCGCCCGGAATTGGCAGCAACGCTGCCATCCAGTCGCGCGGAGTGTTGCTGTGCCTGTCCGAACCCGATCTACGCATCCAACAGGTCAGCGAAAACCTCGAGACCGCGCTGGGAACACCGCTGGCCGCCGCGCTGCAGGCGCCGGTTGACCATGTGACGGGTGCCGCGGGCCGCGAGGTGCTGGAGCGCGCGCTGGCCACGCAGAGCATCGACGGCCACCCGCTCTACATCGGTACGCTGCAGACGCCGCACGGTCATGCGCTCGACGCGGTGGTGCACCGTCACAAAGGCACGCTCATTCTTGAGCTCGAACCTGCCGTGCATGCCGCCGACGGCGCGTTTGTGTCGATGTACCCGCTGGTCCGGACGTTCGTCGGCAGCCTGCAAGCCGCAGGCACGATCGATGCCCTGACCGACCTGGCTGCACGCGAGGTTCGCCGCCTCACCAACTTTGGCCGCGTGACGATCTACCGGATCGACAGCGACGGCTCCTTGCAGGCGCTGGCGGAAGCGCGTGACGTTGCTTACGACACGCTGGTCGGGACGCATTGGCGCGGCGACGGCATGGCGCCCGAACTGCGCAGCCTGTACAGCCACAACCCGTTGCGTCTGGTGGCGGACGTGGACGACACGCCCGTAGGTCTGGTGCCGCCACTGCATCCGTCCACCGGGCGGGCCACCGACCTGACCTATGCAGCCCTGCGCGCCGCGTCCGAAGCGCAGCGGGGAACCATGCGCGGCATGGGCGCGAGGGCGTCCCTCACGCTGGCACTGACCGTGCGCGGGAGTCTCTGGGGGCTGATCGCCTGCCACCATGCCACGCCCTGTTCGCTCTCTTTCGAAGTGCGTACGGCATGTGAACACCTGGCACAGATCCTGTCGCTGCAGATCGAAGCGAAGGAAGACCGCGCAGAAATCGCCCACCGGCTGGAACTGCGGCGCATCCTGGTGCGCTTGCTGGCCGCGATGTCCGACCGCGACCATTTCGAGGATGGCCTGATCGAGCATCCTGCCGATCTGCTGCGCTTTGCCTCGGCCAGCGGCGCGGCCATCGTGCGCCAGGGCGAATGCGTGCGCATCGGCGCAGCGCCCGATGAGGCCAGCATCCTGCGGCTCACCGAATGGCTTGCCAAGGAGCGCCCCGGCGAGGTGTTCCACACCGACCGGCTGGCCAGTATCTATCCGGACGGCGCCGCGCTGCTGCCGCAGGCCAGCGGCGTGCTGGCCGTGCAGGTTTCGCAGCTGCATCGTCACTACGTGCTGTGGTTCCGCCCCGAAACCCCGCACACGGTGCGCTGGGCGGGCGACCACGCACCGCACGTGAGCATCGATGACGACAGCCACCACATTCTGGGTCGCACGCGCCATTGGCAGGAGCACATCGCACACACGTCGCGGCCGTGGCGCACGAGCGAAGTGGAAACTGCCTCGGAGTTCCGCTATGCCGTCCTGAACATCGTGCTGCGCCGCGCTGAAGAAGCCGCGGAGCTGACCAGCGAACTGCGCCGCGCCAACCACGAACTCGAAGCATTTTCGTATTCCGTATCGCACGACTTGCGCGCACCGCTGCGCCACATCGCCGGCTACGCCGAACTGCTCGACGAAATGGAGGGCCAGCACGTGTCGGAGCGGGGGCGGCACTTTCTGCAGACGATTTCCGAGTCGTCGCGTTTTGCGGGCAAGCTCGTCGACGACCTGCTTACCTTCTCGCAGATGGGCCGCGGCGCGCTTCACCTGACCGATGTCGACCTTGCCCTGCTGGTGCGCGGCGTGGTGCGCGATCTGACGGTAGACCAGGGGCGGCGCCACATCGAATGGAACATCGCCGCCTTGCCCGTGGTGCGCGCCGACCCGGCATTCCTGCAACTGGCGATGCGCAACCTGCTCTCCAACGCCATCAAATACACACGCGGCCGCGAGCCGGCGCGCATCCATATCGACGCCGAACAGACTGACACAGAAACCATCGTGCGCATTGCCGACAACGGCGTGGGGTTCTCGATGGAATACGTGGCCAAGCTGTTCGGCGTGTTCCAGCGGCTGCATCGCATGGACGAATTCGAGGGCACCGGCATCGGATTGGCCAATGTGCGGCGCATCATCGATCGCCACGGCGGCCGCACCTGGGCTGAGGGCGAGCTTGATCGCGGCGCCACGTTCTACTTTGCGCTGCCGCGCGCGCCCCACCCGCTGGCGGCATCCGGGACCGGCCTCCGCACGCCCGTGACCCGCGATGCCTGATCGTTCTTTCCACGTTCATTGTCACCATGCTCAAACCCATCCTGCTCGTTGAAGACAATCCGAACGACCTCGAGCTGACCCTGCTGGCGCTGGAGCGCAGCCAGCTTGCCAACGATGTGGTCGTCACCCGCGACGGCGCTGAAGCGCTGGACTACCTGCACGCGCGCAACCTGTACGCGCAACGCGTGCCGGGCAACCCTGCCGTGGTGCTGCTCGACTTGAAGCTGCCCAAGGTCGACGGGCTGGAAGTGCTGGCCGAGATCCGGGCCACGCCCGTGCTCAAGAGCCTGCCCGTGGTCATGCTCACGTCGTCGCGCGAAGAAACCGATCTGCTGCGCAGCTACGAACTGGGCGTCAACGCCTACGTGGTCAAACCGGTGGAGTTCCGGGCGTTTGTCGATGCGATTGCCGACCTGGGCGTATTCTGGGCGGTGCTCAATGAACCGCCGCCCGGCTCCACCCGGGCACGCCGCACATTGCTGCCGGCAAGCTAGCGGCCCATCCGGAGCATTCGCCCCCATGCCCAATCTTCAACTGCTGCTGGTCGAAGACAATCCGCTCGACGCAGAACTTACGCGCGCACGGCTGGAAACCGCCAACCTGCAGGCTGACATCACGCTGGTCGACAACGAAACCGACTTCATCGCCCAACTGAGCGCGCGGACCTTCGACGCCATCCTGGCCGACTACATGCTGCCGCAGTTCACGGGGGCAGAGGCGCTCGACATTGCGCGCCGCATGGCACCGCAAACGCCGTTCATCTTCGTATCCGGTGCGCTGGGCGAGGAGCACGCGGTGGACATGCTCAAGCGTGGCGCCACCGATTACGTCATCAAGCAGCGACTGCAACGCCTGCCCGTGGTGCTGCTGCGGGCGCTGGCCGAGGCGGCCGAACGCCGCCAGCGCATCGCCGCAGAAGCTGCCCTGCGCGAAGCGGAAACGCACTTCCGATTGCTGATCAATGCGCTCAAGGAGCACGCCGTGCTCTCGCTCGACCCGCAGGGCATCGTGCGTACGTGGAACGCCGCGTCGCGCAGCATTCTCGGGTATGCGCGTGAAGACATCCTAGGCAAGTCGGCCGAGATTCTCTACCCGCAAGCCGCGCGCGAGGCCGGTGAATTCCAGCGCAAGCTCGAACGCGTGCGCCGCGAAGGCAGCCTCACCGACGACCGCTGGATGCTGCGCAAGGACGGCACGCCGTTCTACGCATCCAGCGTGGTCACCGCCATCCACAACGAGACGGGGCAACTGGTCGGCTTCTCGAAGATCATCCGCGACTCGACGGAAGAGCGCATCGCCGCAGACGCCCTGCGCCGTGCCAAGGAAGAAGCCGAGACCGCCAACCACGCCAAGGACCACTTCCTGGCCGTGCTCTCGCATGAGCTGCGCACGCCGCTTACGCCCATCCTGACCGCCGTGCATCTGCTGGAGCTGCGCCAGGATTTGCCGGCGTATGCGGTCGCGCAGCTCGAAGTCGTGCGCCGCAATGCCGAGCTGGAAGCGCGCCTGATCGACGACCTGCTCGACATCACCGGCATTGCGCGCGGCAAGCTGGCCGTGAGCTTTGCGCTGGTCGACCTGTATCCGCTTTTGGAGAGCACGCTGGAGATATCGCGCAACGACATGCAGGCCAAGCGGCTCTCGCTCAAGACGCGCTTCGAGGCGGGCCGCAGCCGGCTGTACGCGGACGGCGCGCGCATCCAACAAGTGATCTGGAACCTGGTGCGCAACGCGGTCAAGTTCACGCCCGAAGGCGGCGCCATCGAGGTGCGCGTCTGGAACCCGTCGGCCTCCACCGTGGCCGTGTCCGTGAAGGACAACGGCATCGGCATTGAGCCCGACGCGCTACCGCGCATCTTCTCGGCGTTCGAGCAGGCCGATGCATCGATCACACAGCGCTTTGGCGGGCTTGGCCTGGGCCTGGCGATTGCCTATGCGCTGGTGCAGAAGCATGAGGGTTCATTGATCGCTGAGAGCGCCGGCCGCCACGAGGGCGCCACGTTCACACTCACGCTGCCGCTGGCCACCGAGATGGTGCAGCCCGAGACGCCGCCGTCGCCGCCCTCGCCACGCGCCCAACCGACGCGCGGCCTGCACGTGCTGTTGGTGGAAGACAACGCCGATACGGCCGAGGCCATGTCGCAGATGCTGGAGATCCTTGGCCACACCGTCACCGTTGCCAATGGCGCGCGCACGGCCATGCAAGCCGCGGAGTCTGGCGCGTTCGATCTGCTGATCAGCGATATTGGTCTGCCGGACGGCAGCGGCCTGGACGTGGTGCGCGTATTTGCCGAGCGGCAAGCTGCCCCATCGATTGCCATCACCGGCTACGGCATGGAAGACGATATTGCCCGGTGCCGCGACGCGGGCTTTACCGATCACCTGACCAAGCCGGTGGACTTCAAGCGGTTGGAAACGCTGTTGGCCGGCTATTTGGCCGCGCGCGACGCGCGGACCGCGGGCGTGGACGCAAGCTAGCCGCGCCAGAATGCCGCAGTGGCGGTCGTCGCCCTAGCGGCGCGACAGGCCCCATGCCGCCGGCAGCAGCATGGCGCCCACCACGGCGGCCGTCCACGCCATGATCTGGCCATCGGCATACAGGTGGGCGAATTGGCCGCTGTAGTAACCGAGCAACGCGCCGAGCCCGCCCGTTACCAGCGCAGCCGCCCATCCCAGGCGTTTGCCTGCGGGATGCAGCCAACGCGCCGCCACGCCCACCGCCAGCCCGATCCAAAGCGGCCCGATCCACCCCATGCCTGTTCTCCGTATTGCCCTTGAGCGATTCAACTGGACGCGTACCTTAGCGCAGGACGGTGCAGAAGGCCACGATCGCACTGCGCGTCGCGCGTGACGAATAATCGACATTCCTCAATACATATCACCAGATTTGACCTGCCGCCTGCTCATCCGGGGGCCGGGCGTTATAATCCGAAGTGCTCAAAATTCGTGCCGTTCCTTTAACCGGCCGCCCCACATGCAGTTGCTGACGCTCGGAATCAACCACCACACTGCGCCGCTTTCCCTGCGCGAGAAGGTGGCGTTTCCGCTCGAGCAGCTCAAGCCCGCGCTGGGCACGCTGCGCCAGCATTTGCCGCACCTCCGAAGCACGGCAGAAGCCGCCATTCTCTCCACCTGCAATCGCACCGAAATCTACTGCGCCACCGACGGCAACCTGCCCGAGCAGACCGCGCACGAGCATGCGATTCGCTGGTTGGCACAGCACCACAACATCGACCCCGGCGAACTTGCGCCCCATGTGTATTCGCTCGGCCAGTCGCTGGCGGTACGCCACGCGTTTCGCGTGGCCAGCGGGCTCGATTCGATGGTGCTGGGCGAGACCCAGATCCTCGGGCAGATGAAAGACGCCGTGCGCACCGCCACCGAGGCGGGCGCCCTGGGCACGTACCTGAATCAGCTGTTCCAGCGCACCTTTGCCGTGGCCAAGGAAGTGCGCGGCACCACGGAGATCGGCGCGCATTCCGTGTCGATGGCCGCCGCCGCCGTGCGACTGGCGCAGCGCATCTTCGAATCGATTGCGGACCAGCGCGTCCTGTTCATTGGCGCCGGCGAGATGATCGAACTGTGCGCCACCCACTTCGCCGCGCAGACGCCGCGCGAAGTGGTGATCGCCAACCGCACGCTGGAACGCGGCGAGAAGCTCGCCGAATCGTTGTCGAATCAGGGCCTGAACGCCCGCGCCGTGCGGCTGGCCGAACTGCCGACCAAGCTTGCCGAGTTCGACATCGTTGTGTCGTGCACCGCCAGCACGCTGCCCATCATCGGCCTGGGCGCCGTGGAGCGCGCCATCAAGCAGCGCCGCCACCGCCCGATGTTCATGGTCGACCTGGCGGTGCCGCGCGACATCGAACCCGAGGTTGCACGCCTGTCCGACGTGTTCCTCTACACCGTGGACGACCTTGGCGCCATCGTGCGCGAGGGCAACGCGCTGCGGCAGGCCGCCGTGGCGCAGGCCGAGGCCATCATCGAAACGCGCGTGCTGAACTTCATGCACTGGCTCGATGCGCGCAGCGTGGTGCCGATCATCCGAGATCTGCACGCGCAGGCTGAAACGCTGCGCCAAGGTGAACTGGAACGCGCTCAGCGCATGCTCGCGCGTGGCGACGATCCGGCGCTGGTGCTCGAAGCGCTGTCGCAGGCGCTCACCAAGAAATTCCTCCACGGCCCGACGCATGCCCTGAACCATGCGCAGGGCGAAGGCCGCGAACAGCTCATCGACCTGTTGCCGGCGTTGTTCCGCCAGTCCAGCCACTCCGAGCGCTAGCGGCCAGCGCTTCGCTCGCGCGCCGCCCGCTTTCACTCCGGCACGCAACCTCTGGCGCGGTATCATGCGCCGCCTTCGCTTCCAGCGTTTCCCTCCGCGACTGCCCGAATGAAGCCCAGCATGCTGTCCAAGCTCGACCAACTGGCCGAGCGCATCGTCGAAATCAACGCGCTGCTTGCGCGTGAAGACGCCACCGCCAACCTCGACCAATACCGCAAGCTCACGCGCGAACATGCCGAGCTGGAGCCGGTGGTCGCGCAATTTGCCGCTTGGAAGCGGGCCGAGGAAGACATCGCCACAGCGCAGGAGTTGGCGGCCGATCCTGACATGAAGGCGTTTGGCGAAGACGAACTGCGCGCCGCGCGTGAGCGCATGGAGTCTCTCGAAGGCGAGCTGCAACGCCTGCTGCTTCCGAAAAACCCGAACGACCATCGCAACATCTTCGTGGAAATCCGTGCCGGTACTGGCGGCGATGAGTCCGCGCTCTTTGCCGGCGACCTGCTGCGGATGTACACACGCTACGCCGAACGGCAGCGCTGGCAGGTGGAGATCGTCAGCGAATCGGCGTCGGACCTGGGCGGCTACAAGGAAGTGATCGCGCGGCTGGTGGGCGAAGGTGCGTACTCGCGCCTGAAGTTTGAATCGGGCGGCCACCGTGTGCAGCGCGTGCCAGCCACGGAGGCACAGGGGCGCATCCACACCTCAGCCTGCACCGTGGCGATCATGCCCGAGGCCGATGCGCTGGCCGACATCCAGATCAACCCGGCGGATTTGCGCATTGACACGTTCCGCGCGTCCGGCGCGGGTGGCCAGCACATCAACAAGACGGATTCGGCCGTGCGCATCACCCACCTGCCGACCGGCCTGGTGGTGGAGTGCCAGGACGACCGCAGCCAGCACCGCAACAAGGACCGCGCCATGCAAGTCCTCGCCGCCCGCCTGAAGGATCGCCAGGAGCGCGAGGCGCAAGCCAAGGAAGCCAGCGCACGCAAGAGCCTGATCGGCTCGGGCGACCGCTCCGACCGCATCCGCACGTACAACTTCCCGCAGGGGCGCGTGACGGATCACCGCATCAACCTGACGCTGTACAAGATCGACGCGATCATGGATGGCGACCTCGACGAACTCGTCGGCGCATTGGCGGCCGAGCATCAGGCCGAGCAGCTTGCGGCGCTGGGTGACGACGCCTGACGCTCTCAATCGTTAAAAAGCGCGCGCTTCGTAACATCCGCTTGCGTTTGATACAGCTTTGCGCGATGGCGGCCCGGCCTCGCGTTCCTATAATCGAACTCGATCACGCCGAGTGCGTCGCCGGTCGCATCGGGGGCGCACTCACCAACAAGCGCGGCAACATCACGATTAGGAGAATCGCAATGCGTAACCAACTGCTGGCCATCACTGTCGCTACCACCCTCGCACTCGGCTTGGCCGCCTGCGGCAAGAAAGACGACGCCGCCGACCAGGCCGCCAAGAGCGCAATGGAACAATCGAAAGACGCCGCGAAGCAAGCGCTCGACAATGCCGGCACCGCCGTGAGCAAGGCCGCGGACGCTGCCAAGGTGGAACTCTCGCAAGCGGCTTCGGATGCGCAGGTCTCCGCTTCGGGCGCGCTGGCGCAGGCCAAGGAAGCTGCCAAGACCGCAGCCGACAAGACGGCCGATGCCGCCAAGGTTGCTGCAGACAAAACCGCTGACGCCACCAAGGAAGCAGCCAACAAGGTCAAGGACGCAACCAAGCAATAAGCGCTGCTTAACCGCACTGACCCGCTCGCGGGCCCGCGCCACATCGGCCGGGCCCGTGTTATTTTGTGCGCCCGATCTTCGCTGCTGGTCTGTTGCCGTGTCGTCTTCCCCCGTCATTCCGCCCGAAAACCTGGCTCGCGTGTCCGACGCGCTGACGGCGCTGGCACGCGCGGGCTTGCCTGCGCTTGAAGCGCGCATGCTGGTTTCGCATGTGACGGGCCTGTCGCGTGTGCAACTCATCACGCAAGACGCCTGCGCCATCGACGTGGCCGCGCGCGCGCGTATCAGCGAACTCGCGGCGCGCCGCTTGGCCGGCGAGCCGATGGCGTATCTGCTCGGCGAACGTGAATTCTTCGGCCGCACGTTCAAGGTCACGCCAGCCGTGCTGATCCCCCGCCCCGATACCGAAGTGCTGGTGGAGCAGGCGCTGGACCGCCTCGAAGAACGCGATGCACCCGCCGTGCTCGACATGGGCACGGGCAGCGGCATCATCGCCATCAGCATTGCGCTGGCGCGACGCGACGCGCGCGTGTGGGCCACCGACGCCTCCGCCGATGCGCTGGCCGTGGCGATCGACAACGCCAAGGCGCTCGGTGCCACCAACGTCCAGGCTGCGCTGGGCGACTGGTACGGCGCGCTGGCCGGAACCGATGCGCCACCCGCCTTCGACCTGATCGCCAGCAACCCGCCCTACATCGCCGCCACCGACGCGCACCTCGACCAGGGCGACCTGCGCTTCGAGCCCGCCAGCGCCCTCACCGACCACGATGACGGCCTGCGCCACCTGCGCAGCATCGTCGCCGGGGCGCCGGCGCGGCTTGTCTCCGGGGGATGGCTGCTGGTCGAACACGGCTACGACCAAGGCGAACCTGTGCGTGCGCTGCTGGGCGGCGCGGGATTCGCCAACGTCTTCACCGCGCAGGACCTGGCCGGCCACGACCGGTGCAGCGGTGGGCAATGGCCGGATCAAAACGCCGGTGCGCGTTCCTCGCTAAAATAGAGGGGTTTTCCAATGTGGATGTCAGCTCGGGAACCCGGCTGCCGCCCCTCACCCAATCGAGTCTCCCCATGAGCACCACGCACGAAAAGATCGACCAGATCGTCAAAGGCCACCCCGTCGTCCTCTTCATGAAGGGCACGGCGCAATTCCCGATGTGCGGCTTTTCGGGCCGCGCCATCCAGATCCTGAAGGCCTGCGGCGTGGACCGTCCGCACACCGTCAACGTGCTGGAAGACGATGAAATCCGCCAGGGCATCAAGGACTACGCCAACTGGCCCACCATTCCGCAGCTCTATATCAACGGCGAGTTCATCGGCGGCTCGGACATCATGATGGAGATGTACCAGAGCGGCGAACTGCAGCCGCTGCTGGCTGCTTGAGCTGCGTTCTCGTTTCAGCGTGACCCAGACCGCGAACGCCACCGCTCAAACGCCCGCCGTGCGCCGCATCATCGTGGCGATCACGGGGGCGTCGGGCGCGATTTACGGGGTGCGGCTGCTGCAGGTTCTGCAGGGCCTGCGTGACTCGGCCGGCGTGGAATCGCACCTGCTGATGTCGCCCGCAGGGCTGATGAACGTGCAGCACGAGCTGCACATGGCACGCGAAGAAGTGGAAGCGCTGGCGCACGTCGTGCATAACGTGCGCGATATCGGCGCCACCATCGCGAGCGGTTCCTTTGCTGCCGAAGCGATGGTAGTGGCGCCCTGCTCGATGAAGACGCTGGCGGCCGTCGCGCATGGCCTGTCAGACAACCTCATTGCGCGCGCTGCCGACGTCACGCTCAAGGAGCGCCGCCGCCTCATCCTGATGGTGCGCGAAACGCCGTTGAATCTGGCGCATCTGCGCAACATGACAGCGGTCACGGAGATGGGCGGAATCGTATTTCCACCCGTGCCAGGGTTTTACCAGCGCCCCAAGACGATCGACGACCTGGTCGACCACACCGTGGGGCGCGTATTGGACCTTCTGGGCTTGCCGCAGACGTTGGCACCCGGCTGGCCGGGCTTGCGCTCAACGGACTAAGCGCCGATCAGCCGACCGCCAATCAACGGTGGTGGTAATTGAAGTACACCAACGGCCCACCCCAATAGCCGCCGTAGTAGGCGGGATAAGCCGGTGCCGCATAGACCGGCGCAGGCGCCACAGCCACCGGTGCCGGATACACGGCACAACCCCCAAGCGTCGCGGCCAACAAGGCCAGAGCCACGATTTTCATGATTAGTGTCCTTTGGCCTCGCTAGTGAGGCCGTGTGGACGTTATAAGCCGGCGCGAGCGGCGCCGGCGTCATGCGGGTGTAAGCGGTGTAACCGAAAACTACGAACGGGTGTTCGTAAGCTCACTGCTTAGGCGTCGGCTTTCCTGCAGAAGGCTTGGCCGTCCCGGTGGGCGCGGAGGCGGCCACACCGGACGCCGCAGCCGGCTTGGGTGCATTCGGGTCGACTTCCGCGCGCATCTGGTCCATGACCGCCCCGGCGCGCGGCGCCCAAAGGAATTCCACCGTGCCGTTCTGCGGCTCTTCAGGAATCGCGTACATCGTGATGATCGTCTGCTGGCCTGCCCAACGTGCGCGAAGCGAATCGACTGTCTTGCCAGACTTGAGCTTGAGGGGCGCCTTGCCTTCCTGTGCGGGCTTGCCGTAGCGATCCGACAGGGCCTGGAACACGCGCTGTTCGGTATCCACGCCGCGCGTCGGCACGAACAGGCCGGCGATGTTGCCATCCTGGTCAATCAGGAGCACGGCTTGCGGCCCGTCCATCAATTCGGGGCGCGATGCCTGAGGCACGCCCAGCGAGCGCGTGCGGCCATGCGATTCCAGCGCATCGGAGCAGTATTCGGCGACATCCTTGCCGCCGTTCGCGCGTACGTCTTCGCATGAGGGCAGCTTGCGCAGCGGCTTGCCAAGCGGGAAGACGTCAAGCAACGCCGCCACGTCGCCGGGGTCGCGCACCGCTTTGGCGGGTGGTGCGGCCTTGGGAGCAGCCTTGGCTGCGGGTGCGGCAAACGCCACGGGCGCGAGCAACGAGGTCGAGAGGGCAAGCGCGGCAGTTGCGGTGGCGCGTCGCGTCCAGCAGGTCATGCGAACTCCATGAGGGAAAGAGCCGAGAGTGTGCCACGCAGGAATGCTGGTGCACGGGAAAGCGGGTCTGACCGACGGCCGGCGGCGTGCGTTCCCGTCAACCGGACGGCTGACCCACCAAAGACCGCCTGGTTACACGCCATTTGACGCGGATACCAGCCCGATGCGGCCGGAAACATTATCAAAATGTTGCCGGTTTTGATCTCGTAAAGGTACGGCGGGTAAAATCTCGGCGGCACAGACGAATGACCGGCAGGACCGAAGCGTCACGTTCCTCGGCCCGCCGCATAGACGCGATCTCATTTTGAACATTCCCTCCGCTGTTTCCTCCCGCACGCCGGGAGCCGCTCGTGCGGCACGCACCCGTTCGGTAGCCGGCTATGCGCGGCTCGCCGTAGGCCTGCTGGCGCTGGCTTCGGCGCATGCGGCGCTGGCCTTCGGTTTCAACGATGTGGCCGCACGCGCCAAGCAACTGGCCGCGAAACCGTACCAAGCGCCCGCCGATACCCTGCCCCGCGAACTGCGTGAGCTGCGCTACGACCAGTACCGCGAAATCCGCTTCAAGTCTGACCAGGCTTACTGGCGCCGCGACAAGCTGCCGTTCGAACTCGGCTTCTTCCACGAGGGTTCGTACTACGACCAGCCTGTGAAGATCAACGAGGTATCACCCGCCGGCGTGCGCGAAATCCGGTTCGATCCACGCCTGTTCGACTACGGCCCGGTCAAGCTCGATCCGAAACAGGTACAGAAGCTCGGCTTTGCCGGCTTCCGCGTGCACTATCCGATGAACACGCCCAAATACAAGGACGAGGTCATCGTGTTCCTGGGCGCGTCGTACTTCCGTGGCATCGGCAAGGGGCAGGTCTACGGCCTGTCCGCGCGCGGCCTCGCCATCGACACCGCGCTCAATTCGGGCGAGGAGTTCCCCCGCTTCACCGATTTCTGGATCGAACGCCCCGCCGCCAACGCCAAGGAGTTGACGATCTACGCGCTGCTGAACTCGCGCCGCGCCACGGGTGCCTACCGCTTCGTCATCAAGCCGGGCAGCGATACGGCGGTCGACGTGAAGGCGCAGGTGTACATGCGCGAGAACGTGAGCAAGCTGGCCATTGCGCCGCTCACCAGCATGTTCTTCTTTGGGGAGAACCAACCGGCGCCTGCGCTGGATTTCCGCCCCGAGGTGCACGACTCCGACGGCCTGTCGGTGCTGTCCGGCACGGGCGAATGGATCTGGCGTCCGCTGACGAACCCCAAGCGCCTGCTGGTCAGCTCCTTCGGGACGACCAATCCGGGCGGCTTCGGCCTGATGCAGCGTGACCGCGCGTTCTCAAGCTACCAGGAAATCGGCGACCGCTACGAACTGCGCCCGAGCGCGTGGGTCGAGCCCGTCGGCAAATGGGGCGCCGGCCGCGTGGAACTCGTACAGATTCCGACACCCGACGAGACCAACGACAACGTGGTCGCCTACTGGGTGCCCGAGAATCCGCCCAAACCGCAGCAGCCGTTCAATCTCGAATACCGCCTGCTGTGGCAGAAGGACGCCGACAAGAAACCGGCGCTGGCTTGGGTTGCGCAGACGCGCCGCTCGCACGGCTGGACCACCAAGCGCCCCGACGAGCGCAAGCCGGACGATACGATCGCCTTTGTGGTCGACTTTGAAGGCCCGGCGCTGGCCAAGCTCGCGCCGAACGCTCCGGTTGAGCCGGTGTTTTCGGCAGATGCCAACGGCAAGATCGAATCGATCTTCGGTCAACCCAACACCGCGACCGGCGGCTGGCGCGTGACCGTGCGCCTCAAGCGGGTCGACGACGATAAACCCGTTGAACTGCGCGGTTACCTGCGCAGCGGCGGCACCGGACTCTCCGAGACGTGGAGCTACCTGTTACCTCCGGGCTGAACGTGACGACAGCCCAGACTGTCGGTGCTGCCGGCACCGCCCCCTCCACCAGCCCTGCCACAGCGCAGTCTGTGGCCGACCATTACCTTGATGCGCTGCCGCTGGGGCCCGATGCGCGTGCTGCGCTGCTGCGCAATGCGGGCATCACGGCCGGCGACGACGATGCAGCAGCGCTTGCCAAGCTGCATCGTGCGCTCGCCCGGCTTGACCCGGCGCAAACGACCTCGCTCGACGCCGACGCACCGGCCTACGCCTCCGTAGGCTCGCGTCTGGATGCCGCCTATGGCGCCACGCGCGCCGATGCCGCATCGACCGAGCCCTCCGCCCAACCTGCTCCACCCGTTGAGCACGACAGCCAGGGCCGCATCCACCTGGATACCGGCCCCACCCCTGCGCGCCGTTCGATGGTGCCGTGGCCGTGGGTGCTCGGGCCGATCTGGCGCGCGCGCAAGGCCGTCGACCGCTGGATGCATGGCGGCAAGAAGCCGGTTCCGTACGAAGCGCCTGACTCGCCGGACCCGAAAGGCATCTGGCGCTTCGTCGGCGCGCGTCGCCGCCTGACGCTGCTCGCACTGATGATCGCGCAGACCGTGGCTGCCACCTGGGCGATGAGCACGGTGCTGCCGTACCACGGCGCCGACTGGCTCGAAGCCATCATCATCGTGCTGTTTGCGGTGCTGTTCTGCTGGGTGTCGGCGGGCTTCTGGACGGCCATCACCGGCTTCCTGCTGCTGGCCTTCCACGGCGACCGCTTCGTCATCTCGCGCCGCGCCACGCCCGACGCCACCATTCCCGACGACGCACGCACGGCCATCGTCATGCCGATCTGCAATGAAGATGTGCAGCGCGTCTTCGCGGGGCTGCGCGCGACGTACGAATCGTTGCAGCGCACGGGGCATCTGGAGCACTTCGACTTTTTCGTACTGTCGGACTCCGGCGACCCGGACATCCGCACGGCAGAAGCCGATGCCTGGCTGCACATCTGCCGCGCACTCGATGGTTTCGGTCGTATCTTCTACCGTTGGCGCCGCCACCGCGTGAAGCGCAAGAGCGGCAACATCGACGATTTCTGCCGGCGCTGGGGCGGCCGGTACCGCTACATGATCGTGCTCGACGCAGACAGCGTGATGAGCGGCGATTGCCTGACGCGCCTGGTGCAGTTGATGGAAGGCGCGCCCAGCGCGGGCATTATCCAGACCGCCCCGCGCGCGGCCGGCCGCGACACGCTGTATGCGCGTATCCAGCAGTTCGCCACGCGTGTGTACGGGCCGCTGTTCACCGCCGGCCTGCACTACTGGCAACTCGGCGAATCGCACTACTGGGGCCACAACGCCATCATCCGGCTGGACCCGTTCATCAAGCACTGTGCGCTGGCGCCCATTCCTGGCAAGGGCTCGCTTTCCGGCGAGATCATGTCGCACGACTTTGTCGAAGCCGCACTCATGCGCCGGGCCGGCTGGGCCGTGTGGATCGCCTACGACCTCGACGGCAGCTACGAAGAAATGCCGCCCAATCTGCTCGACGAGCTGGGCCGCGACCGCCGCTGGTGCCACGGCAACCTGATGAACTTCCGCCTGTTCGGCGCACCGGGCTTCCACCGTGTGCACCGCGCGGTGTTCATCACCGGCGTCATGGCCTATCTGTCCGCGCCGCTGTGGTTCCTGTTCCTGATCCTGTCGACGGCCCTGTTGGCCAAGCACACGCTGATCGCGCCCGAATACTTCACGCAGCCGCGCCAGCTCTTCCCGATCTGGCCGGAGTGGCATCCGGAAAAAGCCGCCGCGCTGTTTTCTGCCACCGCCACCGTGCTGTTCCTGCCGAAGATCCTGAGCGTGCTTGTACTGTGGGCGCAGGGGCCGAAACGCTTTGGCGGGGCGATCCACCTGGCGTTGTCGATGGCGATCGAGGCGGCATTCTCGGTGCTGGCGGCGCCGGTGCGCATGCTGTTCCACACGCGCTTTGTGACCGCCGCGTTCCTCGGCTGGAAGGTGCATTGGAAATCGCCCCCGCGCGAAGACGCACAGACGCATTGGGGCGACGCCGTGCGCCGCCACGGTCTGCACACCGTCATCGGCATCGTCTGGGCTGCAATCGTGTATTGGCTGAACCCGAGCTTCCTGTGGTGGCTGTCGCCGGTCGTGGGTGCGCTCATCGTGTCGATCCCGCTGTCGGTGTTCTCCAGCCGCGTGAGCCTGGGACGCCGCATGCGGCGGCTGCGCCTGTTCATGATCCCCGAGGAAGTGCGCCCGCCGCGTGAGTTGCGCGCCACGCGCAAGCACCTGCGCAATGCGCCGCCGATGCCGGATTTCCGCCAAGCCGTGGTCGACCCCGTCACCAACGCGCTGATGTGCGCGATCGGCACGGCGCGCTTTCCAAGGGACCGGCGCCTGATTGCCGTGCGTGAGGCGCATGTGCGCCATGCGTTGGAGGTTGGCCCGGACAAGCTCACGGGCAAGCAGAAGCTGGTGTTGCTGTCGGATCCATTTTCCCTGTCGGCGCTGCACCTGGCGGTGTGGTCGTCATCTGCACAGCGTGCGGCCTGGGAAGCTGCATAGGGCTGAACGCGCCACCCCACTTGAAGTGCCGCGCCCCACCAGCGTCTTGCCGGTGGGGCGTTTTACTTCCCGTTACATCCGTAGGATTTGCGTATCACCTGAAGCGCCCGACGGTTCCTAGAATGGCATCACGAATTTGATTCACGAAGTCGACGGCACAGCAGCCCCGGCCTCGCAACCGTAAGGAGAGCATCATGAAACGCACACTGCTGGCATTCGTTCTGGGTGGCGCCGCGCTGTGCGCCTCGACGGCGGCGCTGGCGCATGTGGATGTCGGCGTGGCGATCGGCGTGCCTGCGCCGGTGTATGTGGCCCCGGCACCTGTCTATGCACCCCCGCCCGTGGTATATCGCCCTGCCCCGGTCTATGCCCCGGCCCCGGTGATCTATGGCGGCTACTATCGTGACCGCGACGACTGGCGTGAGCGCGAATGGCGCCGCCACGAATGGCGCGAACGCGAATGGCACGAACACGAAGGGCACCACGATCACGGCTGGCACCGCGGCTGGGACCGCTAACGCCTGGCGGAAACAGGCAGCTACATCCGCAACGGGCCGCTCACACGAGCGGCCCGTTGCTTTTGTATGCTCGAATGCCCGCGCAATCTGCAAACCGACCTATGCTGACGTAGTGGCCCCTGCAATCCCGCCGCTGGCCGCACATCACACGGGAGGACGCCATGTCGATCTCCAGCACCCTCGACGGCTGCCTGCGCAGCAAGGGCTGCCTGTACGAGGTGATTCGCCATCCGCATACCCATACCAGCACGGAGACCGCGCAGTCTGCACATGTCCCGGGCGACCGTCTGGCCAAGACGCTGCTGCTCGAAGACAAGCTCGGCTATGTCGCGGCCGTGTTGCCATCGACGTATCACCTGCATCTGTCGGAATTGCAAAAGGAAACTGGCCGCCTGGACCTGACACTGGCGGATGAATCCGAGTTGCGCGAAGTCTTTCGGGACTGCGATGCCGGCGCCGTACCACCCGTTGGCATGGCTTACGGCATGCCCACCTACATCGACAGCAGTCTGATGGCCCACGGCGACGTCTACTTCGAAGCCGGCGACCACGAAAATGTCGTGCATATGGACATGGATCAGTTCATGGCTTTAATGCGCGACGCCAAGCCCGGACACTTCGCGTATCGCATGCAGGGCATGCTCTTCTGAGGACCCGCCATGGCAGACGACGTTGTCATCACGGTCCGCAACAACGGGCCGTACCATATCAAGGGAACCTTCCGGGTCGCCACCCAAGGCGGGCGCGAGTTGGCCGTAGAAGAAGGCCAGGCATGGCTGTGCCGCTGCGGGCACTCCTTGAACAAGCCGTTCTGTGACGGGTCGCACAAGCGCGTTGAGTTTGACAGCAACCTCGACGCGCCTGTGCCCGATGCGCCTGCTTAACGCGTAACGGGCTTGTAGCGGATGCGCTTGGGCTTCGCGCCCTCTTCGCCCAGACGCTTCTTTTTGTCGGCTTCGTATTCCTGATAGTTGCCCGGGAAGAACTCGACGTGCGAATCGCCTTCGAACGCGATGATGTGCGTGGCGATGCGATCGAGGAACCAGCGATCGTGCGAGATCACCATCACGCAGCCCGCGAACTCGAGCAGCGCATCTTCCAGCGCACGCAGCGTTTCGACGTCGAGGTCGTTTGACGGCTCATCGAGCAGCAGCACGTTGCCGCCCGAGATCAACGTCTTGGCCAGATGCAGACGCCCGCGCTCACCGCCCGACAGGGTGCCAACATGCTTCTGCTGATCGCCGCCCTTGAAATTGAAGCGGCCGATGTAGGCGCGCGATGGCGTCTCATACCGGCCCACCGTCAGGATGTCCGAGCCGTTCGAAATCTCTTCAAAGACGGTCTTGTCTGCGGAAAGCGCATCGCGGCTCTGGTCAACGTAAGCCAGCTTGACCGTCGGGCCGATCTTGATGGTGCCCGAATCCGGCTGCTCCTTGCCCGTGATCATGCGGAAAAGCGTCGACTTGCCGGCGCCGTTCGGGCCAATGATGCCGACGATCGCGCCCGGCGGAATCGTGAAGCTCAGGTTGTCGATCAGCAGGCGGTCGCCATAGCTCTTGCTGACGTTCTGAAACTCGATCACTTCATTACCCAGACGCTCGCCGGCCGGGATGAAGATTTCCTGCGTCTCGTTGCGCTTCTGATATTCCTGGCTGTTCAACTCGTCAAAGCGGGCCAGACGCGCCTTCGACTTGGCCTGGCGGCCCTTCGGGTTCTGGCGCACCCATTCCAGTTCTTTCTTCAACGCCTTTTGGCGCGCCGATTCGCTCGACTCTTCCTGCTTCAGGCGCGTCTCTTTCTGATCGAGCCAGGAGCTGTAATTGCCCTTCCAGGGGATGCCATGGCCGCGGTCGAGTTCGAGAATCCACTCGGCAGCGTTGTCGAGGAAGTAGCGGTCGTGGGTCACGGCCACAACGGTGCCAGGAAAGCGCGTGAGGAACTGTTCAAGCCAGTCCACCGATTCCGCATCCAGGTGGTTGGTCGGCTCGTCGAGCAGCAGCATGTCAGGGCGGGAGAGCAGCAGCTTGCACAGGGCAACGCGGCGCTTTTCACCGCCCGAGAGGTGCTCGATCTTGGCATCCCACGGCGGCAGGCGCAGTGCGTCGGCGGCAATTTCGAGCTGCAGTTCCACGTTGTCACCGGAGCCGGCGGCGATGATGGCTTCCAGACGGGCCTGTTCTTCGGCCAGTTTGTCGAAGTCGGCCCCCTCCTCGGCGTACGCGGCGTAGATGGCTTCGAGCTGCTTTTGCGCATCCATCACTTCGCCCAGGCCGCTCTCGACTTCTTCGCGCACCGTCTTGGCGGGATCGAGCTGCGGCTCCTGCGGCAGGTAGCCGATGTTCAGGTTGGGCATCGGCGTGGCTTCGCCTTCGATGTCCTTGTCGAGGCCGGCCATGATCTTGAGCACGGTCGACTTGCCCGAGCCGTTCAGGCCCAGCACGCCGATCTTGGCGCCGGGGAAG
This sequence comes from Ralstonia sp. OTU4908, assembly GCF_038440115.1. Lineage (NCBI taxonomy): Bacteria > Pseudomonadati > Pseudomonadota > Betaproteobacteria > Burkholderiales > Burkholderiaceae > Ralstonia > Ralstonia sp. OTU4908. The sequence goes on from NZ_JASATD010000009.1 coordinate 44,136, forward strand.
AAGGACAGCGAGATGTCCTTGAGGATCTGGCGCTTGGGCGGAACGATCTTGCCCACGCGGTTCATGGTGAAAACGTACTGTGACATGGCGGAATTGCGGGGGGAAACGCAGAAATGGGGAATCCGGCGAGTTTAACAAAGCCGGGGCACGGCAAGCCCAGGGCTCAAGGCCGCTCGAGCAAAAGAAAAGGCGCCCACCAGGGGCGCCCTTCCGATGCAGCGGCAGGCTGGCTCGTTACATCGTCATCATGTTGGCGTTCATGTTATGCATGACCCACAGCGAGCCGACAACGACGATCGCCAGGATCAGCAGCGTGAACAGGAAAGCCATCACGTTCCAGCGCTGGGCAGACGATCCATCCAGGTGCAGGAAATAGATCAGGTGTACGACGATCTGCACGACCGCCAGAGCCATCACCGTCACCAGCACCGTCTGGTGCGAGTAGCCGCCGTCCATCACCATCTTGAACGGGATGGCCGTCAGGATCACCGCCAGCACGAAGCCGATCAGGTAGCCCTTGACGGTGGCATGGCCGGCGCCGCCGGCTGCATGACCGTGATCCTCGCCGTGGGCGATGGCGGATGTTGCGTTGGTCTGTTCCATTACATCGCTCCCAGCAGATAGACGACGGTAAACACACCGATCCACACCACGTCCAAGAAGTGCCAGAACAGGCTCAGGCACGACAGTCGAGTCGATTGGGTCGGAGTCAGGCCTTTGGCACCGATCTGCCACATCAGGACGATGATCCACAGCATGCCGCTCGCCACGTGCAGGCCGTGCGTGCCGACCAGCAGGAAGAACGACGACAGGAATGCGCTGCGGCTCGGGCCGGCGCCTTCTGCGATCAGATGGTGGAACTCGTTGATTTCCATGCCGACAAACGCTGCACCCAGCAGCAGGGTGATGCCCAGCCACAGCATCACTTGATCCTTGCGGCCGTTCTGCAGGCTGATCATCACCATGCCGTAGGTGATGGACGACACCAGCAGGATGCCGGTTTCGATCGCCACGTACGACAGATCGAAGAGTTCCTTGCCAGTCGGGCCGCCGGCCGTCGCACCGCGCAGGACGCAGAACGTGGCGAACAGCGACGCGAAGATGATCAAGTCGCTCATCAGGTACACCCAGAAGCCGAAGACCTTGGTGTCTGCGGCATCGTGGTGGTGCGCATGGTCATGCGCGTGGTCGTGGCCGTGCGCGTGACCGTGCGCGGCGTGACCGTCTAGAACATTGGAAGCCATGGTTTAAGCCTGCGAACCGATACGTTGGAAGTAGGCCGACTCGGTCTCGTGAACCTCGTGAGCGGGCACGTAGTAATCGATGTCGTCGTTGTTGCTGCGGAGGATGAAGCTGCCGATCATGCCGACCAGACCCAGCACGGCCATCCACCAGATGTGCCAGATCAGCGCAAAGCCCATCACGATCGAGAACATGCCGATGAAGAAGCCGGCGCCGGTGTTCTTCGGCATGTGGATCTTTTCGTAGCTCGGTGCGACCTGCGTCGGCACTTCCCCACGCGCCTTCATGTCGGCAAAGGCGTCGATGTCACGGATGACCGGCACGCGAGCGAAGTTGTAGTGCGCCGGCGGCGACGACGTCGCCCACTCCAGCGTGCGGCCGCCCCACGGATCACCGGTCAGATCAGCCAGCGCATGACGGTTGCGGACGCTCACGAAGATCTGGATGAGCTGCGAAGCGATACCGCAGGCGATGATCGCGGCGCCGATCACGGCGACGATCAGCCACGGCTGCCATGCCGGGTTGTCGGTATGGTTCAGACGACGCGTCATGCCCATGAAGCCCAGCACGTACAGCGGCATGAAGGCGGTGTAGAAGCCCACGAACCAGCACCAGAAGGCGCGCTTGCCCCACTTCTCGTCCAGCTTGAAGCCGAAGGCCTTCGGGAACCAGTACGTGATACCCGCGAGGTAACCGAACACCACGCCACCGATGATGGTGTTGTGGAAGTGAGCGATCAGGAACAGGCTGTTGTGGAGCAGGAAGTCGGCGCCCGGCACAGCCAGCAGCACACCGGTCATGCCGCCGATCACGAAGGTGATCATGAAGCCGATCGTCCACAGCATCATCGAGTTCAGCTCGACGCGGCCGCGGTACATCGTAAACAGCCAGTTGAAGATCTTCACGCCCGTCGGGATCGAGATGATCATCGTCGCGATGCCGAAGAACGCGTTGACGTTCGCCCCCGAGCCCATGGTGAAGAAGTGGTGCAGCCACACCAGGAACGACAGCACGGTGATGGCGGCAGTCGCCCACACCATCGACGTGTAGCCGAACAGCTTCTTGCGCGAGAACGTCGAGACGATTTCCGAGAACATGCCGAAGGCCGGCAGGATCAGGATGTACACCTCGGGGTGGCCCCAGATCCAGATCAGGTTCACGTACAGCATGGCGTTACCGCCGCCGTCGTTCGTGAAGAAGTGCATGTCCAGATAGCGGTCGGCACCCAGCAGCGCCAGCGCAACGGTCAGCACCGGAAACGCAGCCACGATCAGGATGTTGGCGCACAGGGCGGTCCAGGTGAAGATCGGCATGCGCATCAGCGTCATCCCCGGCGCGCGCATCTTGAAGATGGTCGCGACGAAGTTCACGCCGGTCAGCAATGTCCCGAGGCCCGATATCTGCAAGGCCCAGATGTAGTAATCGACCCCCACGCCCGGGCTGTAGGCCAGCTCCGACAGCGGCGGGTACGCCAGCCAGCCGGTGCGAGCGAATTCGCCCACGCCCAGCGACACGTTGATCAGCACCACACCTGCAGCAGCCAACCAGAACGACAGCGTGTTCAGGAACGGAAATGCCACGTCGCGCGCGCCAATCTGCAGCGGCACGATCAGGTTGATCAGGCCCGTCATCAACGGCATGGCCATGAAGAAGATCATGATCACGCCGTGCGCGGTAAAGATCTGGTCGTAGTGCTCAGGCGGCAGATAGCCGGCACCGCCGCCCGAGGCAACTGCCAGTTGCGAGCGCATCATGATGGCGTCGGCAAAGCCGCGCAGCAGCATCACGATGGCCAGAATGCAGTACATCACGCCGATCTTCTTGTGGTCGACCGAGGTGATCCACTCATTCCAGAGGTAGGTCCACTTCTTGAGATAGGTGATCAGGCCGAACAGGCCCGCGCCACCCAGCAGAATGGCCGACACCGTCACGACCACGATGGGCTCGTGCAGCGGAATGGCCTCCAGACTCAACTTGCCAAACATCGTCAACTCCTAGGAATTCTTGGCCGCGCTCTTGGGCGCAGGCAGGGCGGACTGCACCGGCAGCGGGCGCGTTGCCGCCTCAGCCGTGGCCGTCGTGCAGTTGGCGCCTTCGAGCGCCTCGTCGAGCGTCAGGACCTTCTCCCCTTCGCCCATCTTGTCCATGTATTTGTGCAGGATGCTGTGATACAGCATCGGGTCGACCGATGCGTACGCCGCGGGCGGCACCTTCTCGCTCGGCTTGGACAGCTCGGCGTAGCCTTCCTTGGTCAGGTTCTGCGACGAGGCGCGCACCTGTTTCACCCAGGCATCGAACTCTTCGTTCGTCATGGCCGTGGCCTTGAACTTCATGCCCGTGAAGCCCGAGCCGCTGTAGTTCGACGACATGCCGTCAAACACGCCCGTCTCGTTGGCGATCAGGTGCAGCTTGGTCTGCATGCCGGCCATGGCATACACCTGGCTACCCAGCTGCGGGATGAAGAACGCGTTCATCACCGTGTCGGACGTGATCTTGAAGTTGATCGGGGTATTGGCCGGGAATGCGAGCTGATTGACCGTCGCGATCTTCAATTCCGGATAGATGAACAGCCACTTCCAGTCGAGCGAAACCGCCTCGACCGTGATGGGCTTCACATCCGATTCGATCGGCTTGTACGGATCGAGCGCGTGCGTGGACTTGTAGGTGATCACGCCCAGCACGATGATGATCAGGCAGGGAATCAGCCACACCACGGCTTCGATGGCGTTGGAGTGCGACCAGTCCGGCTCGTAGCGGGCCTTGGTGTTGGACGCGCGGTACTTCCACGCAAACACCAGCGTCAACACGATCACGGGAATGACCACCAGCAGCATCAGGCCGGTCGCCACCAGGATCAGCGTCTTTTCTTCAGCCGCAATCATCCCCTTCGGGTCCAGGACCGTCAGGTTGCAACCCGCCAGCAGGAGCGGGAGGCTTGCGGCGAGGAGCCGCTTCATATGTGGAACGAGTGTGTTCTTCATGTCTTGCACAATTGCGCCGGCGATGCGCACCAACATCACAGGAGCCCAGCAGCCCGGACAGCGGCCACAAGGGGAGAAACGCGGGAAGTGAGAGAAGACCGAACTACCGGCGCCTCGAGTACAGCTGAGGTGCAGCAGCGGATCTTCGGTCACATCAGGCGCCGGTCAGGGAGAAACTGAACCCAACGCCCTCAGTTGGCGAGGCGGGCTTCGCTCGTGCCGGGCACGGGCGAGGTCGAACTCCGCCGCGTCGCACAAAGCGGCGGACGACAGATCGGGGGCGTGAAAGGTCGGAGCAGGCACTGCGTCATGCGCCCGTCGGGGGAGCGCGATTGGAAGTGGAATGCGGGCGCGATCTTACCGCCAGACGGCGCTTTTGATCGCGCTATCCGCTCAGGCAAATAGAAAACGACGTCGATTGACAAGTGGTTTCCTAACCGCAGGGCTAGGGTTTACGTGGCTTTGCGGGTAAGCCCATCGAAAGTGCCTGTTGTTGCACTGCGACAATCAGCCACAGTGGCGCGCAGCCGACGTTGTCACCAAATGTGCGCCCGAAGATTGAGCTGATAATAAGAACAATTCTCATCTGAGAGAGGCCTCCGAGGCGGCCTCCCTGTGCTTTCCCTACGGCCTCATTGGGCGAGCAACCCGGCAATCCGCACCAGCACCAGCCCCGCAGCCACCACGAGGTAGCCGCGCAGCACAAACATCCACGTGCGCTTGAGCGGCGTCCAACGGGCAGGCGTGAGCTGCTCGAGCGGCGGCATCGTCCAGTGATTGCGATCCAGCACGCTCACGCGCTGTGGATGGTGCGGCCGGTGCCTGCGTCGCTCGATGCGCCATAGCACCAGCGACATGACCACGGCGATGAGCGAACCGCCGATCAGGATGGCGCCGATCTCGAATTCACCGATCCCCGGAAACAAAACAGCCGCCGTCAGGATGACCGAGAGCATCACCAGCACCGCCACCACACCGCCGGTGAAGAGGTTCATCGCGCGGCCGTTCGTCCACGGGCCCAGCACGGCCTTGTCGTTGCACAAAAGCAGCAGGAACACTGTCGCGCTTGGCAGCAGCACGCCGGCCAGCGATTGCACTGCATTGGTCAACAAACCGAGCGGCACGCCGGGCGTCAGCACCAATCCTGCGGCCAGCAAGGTCAGCCCGAAGTAGATCGCGTAGAAGCCCTTGGCTTCCGTCGGCTTGCGATGCAGCGAATGCCGTACGGCAAACACATCGCCAATCGCATACGCGGTCGACAACGACACCGCGCAGGCCCCGATGATGCTGGCGTCCAGCAGCGCAATCGCAAACAGGACACCGGCCCAGCGGCCCGAGTGGCGCTCCAGGCCATGCGCCGTGCCAAGTGCATCGGTGTAGTTGCCGAACTCCGGCGTGCCGTGAAAGGCCTGCGCGCTGAAGGCGATCATCGCCACCGCGCCGGCAATCACGAGGACGATGCCCAGCCACAGATCCGCGCGTTCATAGCGGATGAAACGGGCGGTGATGCGCTTGTCGATCACGTAGCTCTGCTGGAAGAACAATTGCCACGGCGCCACGGTCGTCCCGACGATGGCGATGATCAGCAGCATCACTTCCGCCAGGGGTGCACCGGCCGGTAGAGCAGGCACGAAGAAATCGCGCGCCACCTGCCCCATCGGCGGATGCACCAACAGAAAGATCGGAATGAGCGTGAGACTGCCAGCCACCAGCGCTAGTGCAAAGCGCTCGAACCGTCGGAAGTCACCCGTGGACGCGGCCAACATCACCAGCGCCGCCGCTGCGCAAACGCCCCAATGTCGTGGGATGCCGAGGTACTCCAGCGCCAGGCTGATGCCGATGAACTCGGTCACGAGCGTCAGCGCATTCACCAAGAACAGGTCGATGACGGAAAAGCTGCCCCAGAACTTGCCGAAGCGCGCAAAGATCAACCGCGCGTGCCCGACGCGTGTGACGGCACCCAGGCGCAGCACCATCTCCTGGTTCACGTACAGCACGGGGATGAGCAACATGAGCGTCCACAATAGCGTGGTGCCGTAGTTCTGCCCGGCTTGCGTGTACGTGCCGAAGGCTCCGGCGTCGTTGTCGCCGACCATCACGATCAGGCCAGGGCCGAGGATGGCCAGGAGCGTGCGCAAGCGTGCACGCCAGCCGTCACGCGCGCCGGTATCGTGGTGCGCAATGGTGCCGAGCGCACCACGAATGTCGCCCACATGCGCCTCATCAAGCGCGGCATGACGTGGTGGTGCGTCGATGCCAGTAGCAATTTGGGTCATATCGACCTCCGATTTGTTATTGGGTGAGGGATTACCTGTCGTTGGATTACCAGTAGGTGCGCGACAGCCGGATGGCAGCTGCTGCGTAGCCGTGGTTGGAGAGCGATTGGCCACCGTCATCAGCACGGCGGTCCGACGTGGCCGGTGCAGTGTTGGCACGCTCCGGCGCACCAGCGCGGACCTGCACGAACGGCGAGCTGAACGGCAGCGCAATGGCCGAGAAACGACGGGCGGGAATGGTGAATTTGCGCATAACAACTCCTGACCGCATGGGCGCGACGCGTGCGCGGCATGCGGCAATCGCCGCGCATGGGTTTCGTACCCAAGGCGGCAGATTCAGACAATCAAGGAGCGATGCAGACACCGCTGCCTTGCCGGGGCGGCAAGTCAGCAGCAGGGAACAACCGTGCGGCGGACTCGCCTAGTAGGAAAGAAATGTCGGATAAGGTCGACTCGGACTGTCCATATGGGTCCTCCGTAAGTCTTAGAACTCGGCGTGGACGCGCATGCCGTAAAACTTGGCAGGGCCGCGGTCCCGGTTGTAGCCAGGGTTCTGGATCAATTGAAAATCGGGGCTGAGCATAAGGCCCTTGACCGGCTGAAAGCTGTAAAACAATTCGAGTACGCGCTCGTGGCCGTAGTTCAACGCGCCATCCCCCAGGAACGCGCCACTGCCGCCCGCCGCCAGGTAGGCGCGGTGATCCGGGCCCAGCATATTCAGCGAAAATGCCGCACCCACCACATCATTGGGGCGCCCCCACGCCGTGCCCTTGAGCAGACCGCCGAACGACACGTTGCGCCCCGCCTCGGTAAAAGCATAGGTCTCCGTCTTATCGTCCGACCAGTTCAATCGGGTAAAGAGGCCCAAGTTTTCACCCACCTTTTGCTCGAAGGACAAACCCACGCCGACCTTGGCGTGCTCGCGCCGCACCAGACTCAAATCGGGCTGGCCCGCAGTGGCTTGACCGAGCGCAAGGGCATCGTCAAAGCGGCCCATACGGGCGAAGTTTCGCCATCCGAGCAGGCGGACTTTGCCCTCCTGGCCGAGCAGCGTGTAGCTCTTCTCCAGTTCGAGCATGTCGCCGTAATGCTTGAGAAGACGCGTGTCGAGCGGCAAGCCGTTGGACTCCACCGGCTGGAGGAAACGGCCCGCGCGCACCGCCCAGCCAAGCTCGCTATCGATGTACTCGAGCGCAAGCCCCCAGCTGTAGCCGCGAGCATCCGCTGCATAGTCGAACGACGGATGCGTCATGAACGACCAGTTCAGGAACTGCGTGCGCGGATCGTGGGCGTACTCCACCGCATCGAACACGTCGAGCACGGGCAAATTGCCCACGGTCAGTACCACGCGACGCTTGTCCACCACGTCGGCGAACTGGTTGAAGTCGGCGTCGACCTTTTCGGTGTCGCCACCCAGACCCCAGGTCTGGCGCAGGAACACGCGGGCGCGGTAGAGCGTCGGGTCGGTACCGGTGACCTTGGCAAGTTCCCCGTTGGTTGGGCCGCCAAGCCCGTGCAGATCGGAGAAAGCCTTGCCCATCACGACTTCTGGATTGAAGTGGACCTCGGCGCCCTTCCACAACCGCATGCCCAGATCGAGCGTGGTGCTGAACGAGTAGCTGATCGCGCGGTCGCCGGTCAGGCTGTTGTCGCCACTGTACGGAGACTTGAACGCGGGCTTGGCTTGCCAAACCCAGGTCGATTGACCGTGGAAACCGAAGCGGTCATCCAGTTCACCGCCAGCGATCGGCAGTGCATCTGCAGCCGGCGCGGAAGCCGGGGCTTCTTGCGCTTGAGCTGCATGGGTGAAAACAGAGAACGAGGTCATCTCGGCCAGCAGGGCCGGACGACGGAACGGACGCAGTGCGGCGGCACGCACCAGAACGAGCGGACGCACTGCGACCCATACGTATTGCAGCATCGAGAGAAACAGCATGAGACCTCCCCCGTTCGTTTCTATGACGAACGTAGGCATGAGCCGACCACGATCCTCCCAGGAAACCACGAACGCGAACGCGCACGCAGCTACATGGCCGTGTCGGTAAAACAATCGAATTGTGGGAATGGGCTTGAACGGAGAACCCGCGCAAGTGCCACTACCCGCCGTGCAATGCGGCTAGGCAGTGGATGGCGCAAAGCGAAAACGATGCGCCGAGACTGTCTAGCCGTTCAGAGTGCGATCGAAGATCGACTAGAACAACTGTCCATGGAGAACATCTCCGTAGTGATGACGGGGCGCAGAGTAACAAAGTGTTCTCGGACTCGGCAAGCGTTTTTTGGAGGGGGTGAAAGGCGCTTTGCGGGCCGGCAACACGCGCATACCCCGCAAACCCACGACTGGTGCGGAATTGGCTTGCGGGCGCCATTTGCAAGCATCTTGGTCACATCAGAAAATACTCCCCCTAAGTACGCTCGTCACCGCACAATGCACGTGCCTTTTTGCGATGTGCTGAACAAATGTCGTAGGCATTCGCACCCGGCTGCCGCGCCTGCTTAACTGACCCTGTAGATAGGCTCCGCGACAAACCGAGCGCACCGCGCTGCTCACGCATCGCACTCGGCCGCACACCACTTCAAACATCGAAAGAGAGGTTGTATGACGCGCATTGCATCGATGCTCATGGCAGTTGTCGCCCTTGCAAACTTGGCCGGATGCTCGACGGCCGGCAGCGAACAAATCCAGAACGGACGCGAGGCATCCATGGCTGAATACAACCAACCGGCAGGCACATGCCCGGCCGCCTCTGGTCCAGACGACACACTCATCGGCAAATCCGAGCAGGACGCATCGACGCTGCTGAACGGCTGCCTGTGGCGCGTCAGCGAACGGGACGGCAAGGCGTTGCCGGGCACGATGGACTATCGGGGAGAACGCCGTAATCTGGGTATCCAGGACGGCAAGGTGATTTGGGTGCGACGGGGTTGAGGTTTCCCCTCGCGCCGCAAGGCATTGTGGACGGACAAAGAAAAAGCGGCTTCCTTTCGGAAGCCGCTTTTGCATTTGGTGCCGGCTGCAGGACTCGAACCCGCCACCTGATGATTACAAATCAACTGCTCTACCAGATGAGCTAAGCCGGCAAAGAAACGCGATTCTAACCTAACACGCGTTACTTGACGACCTTTAGCGCGGGCTTTCCACCGATGCGTGGCACGTTTGGCGGAGTGGGCTCGTCTTCCGGGCCTGTTTCCGCTTCGGCGGGGACCGGCGCAGGTGCCGACTCCGAATCCACCGCGGCCAGCTTGGGCGGCGGATTGTTCTCGCGTTCGGTCGCCGCCGGGGTCGTCGGGGTGCTGCGCTCCACCGGGAATGCCATACCTTGACCGTTCTCGCGCGCGTACACGGCGAGCACGTTCTCGATCGGCACCTCGATCTTGCGAGACACGCCCGAGAAGCGTGCGTGGAACGTGATCCACTCGTTGCCCATGTCGAGCTGGCTGGTCGCGTCAAAGCTCACGTTCAGCACAATCTCGTCGTTCTTGACGAACTCGCGCGGCACGTTGGTACTGTTGTCGACGAAGACAGCGATGTACGGCGTAAAGCCGTTATCCGTGCACCACTCATAGATGGCTCGGATCAGATAGGGCTTGGTGGAGGTTTCCGACATGATGAAATCAGTGACCGTTGGGCTCGGCCGCGCGCAGGCTCAGCCCGGGCACGGCCCGCGACCCGGCGGCGATCAGCGGCGCATGACCTTTTCGGACGGCGTCAGCGCTTCAATATACGCCGGACGGCTGAAGATACGCTCGGCGTATTTCATCAGCGGGGCGGCATTCTTCGAGACCTCAATACCGTAGTGGTCCAGGCGCCACAGCAGCGGCGCGATCGCCACGTCGAGCATCGAGAACTCTTCGCCCAGCATGTACTTGTTCTTCAGGAAGATCGGAGCGAGCTGCGTGAGGCGGTCACGGATGGCCGCACGGGCCTTCTCGTGATTCTTCTCGGCAGCCTTGCCCTTTTCGTTCTCCAGCACGGACACGTGCGTGAACAATTCCTTTTCGAAGTTGAACAGGAATAGGCGGGCGCGGGCGCGTTGCACCGGATCAGCCGGCATCAGCTGCGGGTGCGGGAAGCGCTCGTCGATGTATTCGTTGATGATGTTCGACTCGTACAGAATCAGATCGCGTTCAACCAGGATGGGCACCTGGCCGTACGGGTTCATCACCGCGATATCTTCCGGCTTGTTGAAGAGATCGACGTCGCGAATCTCGAAATCCATGCCCTTTTCGAACAGGACGAGGCGGCAACGCTGCGAGAACGGGCAAGTGGTGCCCGAGTACAAGACCATCATGGTTGTAGTTCCTTGGCGCATGGGCCGGGGGCGGCCCGATGACGGTACAACCGCGGCGACAAACAGCGTCTCCGCGGCACAAACTGCGAAAAGGCAAAGGGCTAGGACCAGTTCCCCACCGGCCTAGCCCTTGCCCGGAAAACACGGATTTTACTTGATGTCCTTCCAATAGGCCGCATTCAGGCGCCAGGCCAGCACGAAGAACACGCCAATGAACAACAGTACCCAGACGCCGAGACGCTTGCGCAGGTTGCCAGCGGGCTCCGCCATCCAGTCCAGATAGCTGACCAGATCGGCCACCGCCTGGTCAAATTCGACCTTGTTCATCTTGCCCGGCACCGATATCTCAAGGCCAACGAGCTTCTTCTCGGCCTCGCCGTGCTCGGACTTCACTTCGGCGTACTTCGGCACTTGCTGGCCTTGCAGCTCCCACAGCACATGCGGCATGCCAACCTTGTCGAAGACAAGGTTGTTCCAGCCGGTCGGACGCGTGTCGTCTCGGTAGAACGTGCGCAGGTAGGTGTAGAGCCAGTCGCTGCCGCGCGCGCGGGCGATCACCGACAGGTCCGGCGGTACGGCGCCAAACCACTTCTTGGCGTCCTCGCGGTCCATGGCGATGTGCATCGTGTCGCCAACCTTGTCTGATGTGAACAGCAGGTTCTGCTTGATCTGCTCCTCGGTCAAACCGATGTCGCGCAGACGGTTGTAGCGCATGGCGCTGGCGCCGTGGCAGTTCAGGCAATAGTTGACGAATAGCTTGGCGCCGCGCTGCAGTGCAGACGTGTCGCTGGACTGGTTGGGCGCCGGATCGAGCGGCACGCCGCCCTCATTGGCCATCACGGGCGCGGCAAACACGAGACCGGCCAAGGCGAAAATCGCAAGCAGCTTTTTCATTCTTGTGTCCTTCATGGGTCCTTGTGCGCGGGCTCTATCAGTGCGGCGTGAACGTGACGCGCTCAGGCACTGGCTTGAACGTCCCGATCTGGCTCCAGATCGGCATCGCGAGGAAGAACGCGAAGTACAGAATGGTGCCGATCTGCGAGATGATCGAACCGACCGGGCTCGGCGGCTGAATGCCCAGGTAACCCAGGACCGCAAAGGCGATCACGAAGAGGATCAGCAGCGTCTTGTGGAAGCCCGGGCGATAGCGGATCGACTTGACCGGCGAATGATCCAGCCACGGCAGGAAGAAGAAGATCACCACCGAGCCGCCCATCACGACCACGCCCCAGAACTTCGCGTCAATGAAGGCAAAGCCCAGCGCCAGAATCACGGCCACAGCCACGGCCACGCCCTTGACCTTCATGCTCTTGGAACGCGCGAACAGCAGCCCCAGCATGATTGCGATGAAGCCCCACAGCCACGGCAGGAAGTCCGACGTAGTCGCGCGCAGCATCGAGTAGAACGGCGTGAAGTACCAGACCGGCGCAATGTGTGGCGGCGTCTTCAGCGAGTCTGCCGGGATGAAGTTGTTGGCTTCCAGGAAGTAGCCGCCCATTTCCGGCGCGAAGAACACGATCGCGCTGAAGATGAACAGGAACACCGCCACGCCCACGATATCGTGCACCGAGTAATACGGGTGGAACGGAATGCCGTCGAGCGGAATGCCGCGCTCGTCCTTCTTGGCCTTGATCTCGACGCCGTCCGGGTTGTTCGAACCCACTTCGTGGAGAGCGATGATGTGCGCCACCACCAGGCCCAGCAGCACCAGCGGCACCGCAATAACGTGGAACGAGAAGAAGCGATTCAGCGTCGCGTCCGACACCACGTAGTCGCCGCGGATCCACAGCGACAGGTCCGGGCCGATCAGCGGGATGGCCGAGAACAGGTTCACGATCACCTGCGCGCCCCAGTACGACATCTGGCCCCATGGCAGCAGATACCCCATGAAGGCCTCGGCCATCAGGCACAGAAAGATCAGACAGCCGAAGATCCAGACCAGCTCGCGGGGCTTACGGTACGAGCCGTACAGCATGCCGCGGAACATGTGCAGATAGACGACGATGAAGAACGCCGAAGCGCCGGTCGAGTGCATGTAGCGCACCAGCCAGCCCCACGGCACCTCGCGCATGATGAACTCCACGCTCGCATAGGCGACGGGGATGCCGGCGGCGTTGAGTGTGCCGTCCGGCTTGTAATTCATCACCAGGAAAATGCCCGTGACGATCTGGATCACCAGCACCAGCAGCGCCAGCGACCCGAAGAAATACCAGAAGTTGAAATTCTTCGGCGCGTAGTACTCGGACAGATGCGCCTTCCACAGCTCCGATGCCGGGAAGCGTGCATCGATCCAGCCCAGCAGCCCGGTTGTCTCCACCTTCTTCTCGGCCATGATCAAGCCTCTCCTTTCTCGTCTTTACCGATCACCAGCTTCGTGTCGGACAGGAACATGTACGGCGGAACGTCGAGGTTCTGGGGCGCGGGCTTGTTCTTGAACACGCGACCAGCCAGGTCGAACGTGGAGCCATGGCACGGGCAGACGAAGCCGGGGTCTCCAGCGAGCTGCACGTTGGCACCTGCGGGAAACGGACCAGATGGGGAGCAGCCGAGATGGGAGCAGATGCCGACCACGACCAGCAGGTCCTTGTGCTCGGCACGGGAGCGGGTTTCGTTCTTGCAATAGTCCGGCGTCTTCATGGTGAAGGGCACGTCGGACTTGGGGTCTGCAACTTCGTTATCGGTCTTCTTGAGCGACTCCAGCATGTCGGGCGTGCGTTTGAGCAGCCAGACGGGCTTGCCGCGCCATTCCACCACCTTCATCTGGCCCGGGGCCAGGTCGCTCACGTCCGCCTCTACGGGCGCGCCCGCTGCGCGGGCTTTTTCAGATGGTGCGAATGTGCAAACGAAAGGGGCCGCAACTGCAACCCCTCCCACACCACCAGCCACGGACGTCGCAATCAATAGATTGCGGCGACCCTTGTCCACGTTTTGCTGGTCACTCATTCAAGACCCCAGGGTGAGAAATCAAGATAGATTCGCGTCAACCAAAAATTATACCCGAGCGTACCTAGCCAACGGTAGCGGTCGCGGGGGGCGGTCGTTGCGGATATAGTGGACGCACCGATTGCCCGCCAGCCCAATCCAGGCAAGGCTTCGGCATGTCTCTTGCAACCTCGCTTTCTACAATTCAGGTCAACCGTTCGCCAGCTTGACCGTTTGTCTCGAATCAAACAATCCGGAGAAAACCGATGGCACTGATGCAAGACTTCAAGAAATTCGCGATGCGCGGCAACGTGATCGACCTGGCAGTGGGTGTGATCATCGGTGCGGCGTTCAGCAAAATCGTGGATTCGCTCGTCAATGATCTGATCATGCCGCTGATCAGCCGCATCGTCGGCAAGCTGGATTTCTCGAGCCTGTTCATCCAACTCGCAGAGGCGCCCGCTGGTGTGCCGCATACCCTGGCGGATCTGAAGAAGGCAGGCGTGCCGGTCTTCGCCTACGGCAATTTCATCACCGTGGCGGTCAATTTTCTGATTCTCGCGTTTATCGTATTTCTGATGGTGCGCGCCATCACGCGCATGATCGACGCCAACCCACCGGCAGCGCCCGCCGAAACACCCGAAGACATTCAACTGCTGCGCGAGATTCGCGACAGCCTGAAGAACAAACCGTAATCACACGTCCGATCACACCGGATTCGGGATATCGATGAAGGTGTGACGCACACCGAAGCGCTCGGCCAGATGAGTGCCGAGCGCCCGAACGCCACCGCGCTCGGTGGCGTGGTGACCCGCACCGATATAGGCAACACCCGATTCACGCGCAAGATGCGTGGTCTGCTCCGACGCTTCACCGCTCAGATACACGTCTACACCGGCGGCCACCGCAGCATCAAACCAGCCTTGCGCCCCGCCTGTGCACCAGCCGACTGTACGCACCGGACAATCCTCCTCACCGATCACGAGCGGCACCCGGTTGAGCCTTGCCGACACCGTCTGCGCAAAGGCACGCAGCGTGGTAGGTGCGGCGAGCGCGCCAATCCAACCCAGTTCATCGTCGCCGAACCGGCCTTGGGGCGAGATGCCCAGCAAGGCCCCTAGCTGCGCGTTGTTGCCCAGGTCAGGGTGCGCATCGAGCGGCAAGTGATATGCGAACAGGTTGAGATCGTGCGTCAGAAGTTGCTTCAAGCGCGCATGCTTCTGGCCTACGACACGGCCATCCTCGCCCTTCCAGAAGTAACCATGATGCACAAGGATGGCGTCCGCACGGGCTGCGACGGCAGCCTCGATCAAGGCCAGGCTGGCCGTCACGCCCGTCACGATATGGGCAACGCTTTCGCGCCCTTGCACCTGCAGACCATTGGGGCAGTAGTCCCGAAAACGGGCCGCCTGCAACAGGTCGTTCAAGTACAATTCAAGTTCTTTTCGATCCATTTGGACTCAACTTCGCTCTATGTTGCGCCGCTTTTGGCTGTTTTTTGCGCAAGCCGTCACGGTCGTCCTGGCCGTCTGGTTTGTGATCGCCACGCTCAAGCCTGATTGGCTGCAGCGCGGCAGGGTCGCAGTGCAATCCGGCTCGCCCATCGTCGCGCTGAAGGAAGTCGCGCCGATCGGCCACGGCGGCACCTCCAGCAACTCCTACGCAGAAGCGGCCAAGGTCGCGATGCCGGCGGTGGTCAACATCTTCAGCAGCAAGAACGCGCCGAAGCGTGGCACCAACCCTCAAGCCAGCGCCGATCCGTGGTTTCGCTTCTTCTTCGGCGACCGCGCTCCCGAGCAGCGCCAGGAACCGACGGCCAGCCTCGGCTCTGGTGTGATCGTCAGTTCAGAAGGCTACATTCTAACGAACCACCACGTGGTGGACGGCGCTGACGAAATCGAGGTCGCCCTGACCGACGGCCGCAAGGCCAACGCGAAGGTGGTCGGCTCCGATCCCGAGACCGACCTGGCCGTCCTCAAGATCAATCTTCCGAATCTGCCTGCCATTACGCTGGGCCGGCTGGAGAATGTGCGCGTGGGCGACGTGGTGCTCGCCATCGGCAACCCGTTTGGCGTGGGCCAGACGGTGACGATGGGCATTGTCTCCGCACTGGGACGCAGCCACTTGGGCATCAACACCTTCGAGAACTTCATCCAGACCGACGCCGCGATCAACCCAGGCAATTCGGGTGGCGCCCTCGTTGATGCCGACGGCAACCTCCTCGGGATCAACACCGCGATCTACTCGCGCTCGGGCGGCTCGCTGGGCATCGGCTTCGCGATTCCGGTATCGCTGGCTAAGCAGGTGATGGAGTCGATTATCTCGACCGGTAGCGTGGTCCGCGGCTGGATCGGTGTTGAACCGCAAGATGTGACGCCGGAAATTGCCGAGTCGTTTGGCCTGTCGCGCAAAGATGGCGCGCTGATTGCCGCCGTGGTCCAAGGTGGGCCGGCGGACAGGGCGGGCCTGCGCCCGGGGGACATTCTCACGAGCGTGAATGGTCAGCCGATCCTGGATACGACGGCGCTGCTGAACAGCATCGCGCAGCTGAAACCCGGTGCGGAAGCCAAGGTGACGGTGTCGCGCAAGGGCAAGGCGGTAGAACTGACCATCGTTGTCGGCAAACGTCCGCCGCCAACGCGCCGCAACGTACCGATGCCCTCGCAGGACGACGAAGAACAGCAGTAAGCAGCAGGCTTCGGAATAAAAAACGGCGGCCAAATGTGCCGCCGTTTTTTTTCGCGCACGCTTGAGCGTCAAGCCGGCATATTGATGAGGTGAGAAGCCACCTCGATGCCGCCCTCCGCCCGACCGGCGATTTGGCGTACCAACAACTGCGCTGTGTGGATAGGAGCGCCTTGTCCTGCGTGGCCAGACAGGCGGCGCGTCTGGGCGTATGCCGAAACACGGCAGTGAGCGTGACGCCCCGCCCCCGCTTCGCCCGCGTCAGCACCATCAGCGGAGACATCTTGCACATAGGCGACAGTCACGTCGGCATCAGCCAAGCCAACCCCGGATACCGCCTCGGTCATATAGAAGCACGCGAATCGTTCGCACAAAGAAAAACGCCGACCCCTTTCGGGATCGGCGTTTAACCGTTTAATTCGATGCGCCCTTACGAGCGCGTCGAATTAGAACTTGTGGCGGATACCAACGGTAGCGCCGAACTGGTTGGCGTTGCCAGCAGCCGGGCTCGAGTACACGTTCTGGTTGCCGAAGTTGGTGCTACCCAGCGTCGTACCGGCGTACGAATCGGTCGTGTTCAGGTTGAGCACGCCCAGGCCCGAACCGCTGCTGTTCTTAGCATAGGCCAGGTTGAAGTACGCGTCGGTGCGCTTCGACAGAGCGTAGTCGGTGCCGACCACGAACAACCACGGGTTACCCGCGTTGCTGTTCTTGAACTGTTGGTAGTAAGCCGTACCCGTCAGCGTCAGAGCCGGCGTAGCTTGGTAGCCAGCGCCCAGCCAGTACAGGTTCGAGCGCAGGTTGCCGTTGCCAGCAACGGTTGCGAAGTTGGCATGGTACCAACGGTAGCCAGCGTACAGCTTGGCCGGACCAAAGGCGTACGTGCCAGCGATCGTGGCGCGTTGTTCCTTGTTGTCTGCCGTAGCAATGGTCGTCTGGTTGGATTGGTCGTACACAGCACCAACCGAGAACGGGCCACCAGCGTAGTTGGCACCCAGGCTCCACTCACGGCCCAGCTTAGGCAGACCAGGTTGCTCGTTGCCATCGCGGTTGAACGAGTACAGAGCCGAGACGCTCAGGCCACCGAACGTGCCGATGTACTTGACGGCGTTGTCAGCGCGGCCAGAGAAGAACGCGTCTTGGTTAGCCAGACCGTAGCGCGAAGCGATCGCCATCGGGTCATAGATCAGCGAGAAGTCGTACAGCAGGTTCTGCTGACGACCCAGGGTCAGTTGACCCCACTGGCCTTGCAGACCAACGTAAGCGTTACGACCGAACAGGCGGCCACCTTGGGCCGACTTGCCGTCGTCGATGGTGAAGCCGCTTTCCAGGTTGAAGATACCCTTCAGACCACCGCCCAGGTCTTCAACACCACGAAGGCCCCAACGCGAGCCCGACAGGCCGCCCGAATCCAGGCCAACGCGCGAGCTACCGCCGCGGTTGCCGTTCGGCACCTTGTTTGCGTAGGTCAGACCAGCGTCGACCACGCCGTACAGGGTCACGGAGGATTGTGCATAGGCGCCACCGGCGGCCAGAGCTGCGACAGCAGCTGCAAACAGTTTCATCTTCATATCGACACTTTCCTTGTCAACTGATTGGGAAATCTTGACTGTCCTTATGGACGACGCAGATACCTCACGTCTGACCGCATTATGTGCCAGCGTTGACTGATTCCGGAAACCCTTTCTGGCTCTGGGCCGCGATTTGCGGCCAAGTTGTTGCTCATGGGCAACACGCGCCCAGCCCCATTGAGAGGGGGACGCGACCCGCTTGTTGCGCGGTGGCACAGGGGTTGGCGGGCGATTGTCACCCTCTTCCTGCGCAACAAATTTGGCAGTCGGTGACAGTTCTGAATTGTCGCCTTCGCACCACGTTATGGCAATAAGTGCTTCTTTATCCTCTTTTTATCGGCCGAGTGCGGCGTGCCATCGCTTTAGGAAATCGGCACGGCGGAGCTGATCTTGATGGGCGAGTAAACCCGGGCCAACGGGAATGGGCCGATGCGTGTTTCCCAGTTCGGCGAGCAGGCGCTTCGCAGTGAGCCCGGTCTCAACGTCCTGGCGCAGCGAAAACAAGAACGCACGGTCTGCCATCACGCTCTGGCCATCGCGGGAGAGCATGAAGTCGAGCCAGAGGCGCGCGGCGTTCGGGCGGGCAGCGCGCCGCGCAATAAAGGCGACGCGCGTCGCGACCAGCGTGTAGTCGGTCGGCATCTTGATGGCGAGCGCCGGATTGCGATCGGCGTAACGCGCGGCATAGGATCCGATCACGTCGTACGCGAGCAGGCTTTCGCCGGAAGCGACGCGCTCCAGCATCGCGGCCGTGGTGATGTACAGGTTGACGTTGACACCACCCAATGCCTTGGCAACATCCCAGAACACCGGCGTTGTGCGCGCATCTTCGGCGGCGAACAGGAAGGCGGAGCCGGAGTGTTCGATGTCGTAGGAGGCGACCCGACCGCGCAGCAAGTCACGATGGCTATTCAGAATGCGAGCGAAGTCGGCGTGGGTGGATGGAATCAACTCCGGCGGCAGCTGCCGCGTGTTGTAGACAAAGACGACCGGCTCGTAGCTCGTGCCGTACGCCTCGTTCTTCCAGATCGCCCATGATGGCAGGTAAGGCCGCTCGGGCGATGCGTAAGGAAGTGCGTGGCCGTCGTTCACGAGCTTGAACTGTTCGGGCATGGCCGAGCTCCAGACCACATCGGCGCCCGGCGACTTGGCGGCGAATTCTGCGAGGAAGCGGCGGTAGATATCGTCACTGTTCTGCTCGCGGTAGTCGACGGTGATGCCGGGGTAGCGCGTTTCGAAGGCGCGGATCAGCGGGTAGGCGGCAGAGAAATCCGTCGTGGAATACACCGTGACACGGCCTTCGCGACGCGCGGCGTCGATCATCACACCGTAATCGCGCGGGTAGTACGACGGCAGCTCCGGGGCTTGGCGGGCCAGCCATTGCCCGTGCGCCCCGCGCGCGACGGCGCCGCTTGCAGCCAGCAATGCGGCGGTCTGACAAAGCCAGCGGCGACGGGAATTGGGGATGGACGACATGCTGGTTGGAGCGCATCTGTGCGACGCGTCAGGTGGACGGAGTGATCGGCGATGTGGCCGAGATCAAGGCGCCACGCATTATCATGAAAAAGTAGCCAGAACGATATTGAGAGACACCCGATGCGGATTTTGCTGGTGGAGGATGAGGAAGAATTGGCCGCATGGCTGGCGCGCGCGCTGGCGCAAAGCGGCTTCGTGATCGAGCGCGCCGCTGATGGCGTCATCGCCGAAGCCTTCCTGGGCTCCGGAGAATTTGACGCAGTGGTGCTGGACCTGCGCTTGCCGCGCAAGGATGGCTTTGCCGTGCTGGCCGACATGCGCGCGCGCGACGATCGCACGCCGGTATTGATCCTCACCGCGCAGGGCGCACTGGATGAACGCGTGCGCGGGCTCAATGCCGGCGCGGACGATTTCCTCACCAAGCCGTTCGCGTTGTCCGAGCTGGAAGCGAGGTTGATGGCGCTCATCCGCCGCAGCCGCGGCCGGGCGTTTCCGCGTCTGCGTTGCGGGCCCCTGGAGTTCGACACCGGACGCAAGGCATTCCTGCTGTCGGGCGAGCCGCTGGCGCTCACGCCGCGTGAGCACGCTGCGCTGTCCGCACTGCTGCACAAGACCGGCCAGCCGATCAGCAAGGTGCATTTGTTCGACAAGGTCTTCAACCTGGACAGCGATTCGAGCCCCGACGCGGTGGAGGTGGTCGTGCACCGCCTGCGCAAGAAGCTGGCGGGCACGGGCGTGCAGATCGTCACCGTACGGGGGCTGGGTTACCTGCTCGAAGCCGGCGATGGTGAAGCGCCCGCCGCCAGCGACAGCAGCGCATGATGCAGCGGCCCGCCTGGCTTCGGCTGCCGCGCAGCCTGAAACTCACGCTGCTCTGGTTGCTGCTGCCGGGACTGGTAGGTGTGCTGGCGATCGACATCGTCTCGGCGTACCAGGCGCTGCGTGGCGCGACCGATCGCGCCTACGATCGCGCGCTGCTCGGCTCGGTGCGCGCCATCGAGAACGGCGTGACGATCGAGCGCGGGCAGGTTCAGGTCAACGTGCCGTACGTGGCGTTGTCCATGTTCGAATCCACCGCGCAGAGCAATGTCTATTACCGCGTCGCTTTCGAGCCCTTGCCGGGCAAGGCGCCCGAAGCCGCGCTGACCGGCTACGACGATCTGCCGTTGCCCGTGACGCGGCTGGAGAACGACACCCCGCTCTTCTACGACGCGACGTACCACGACGAGCCCGTACGCGTGGCCGCCGTGGCCAAGCCGCTCTATCAACCGGGGCTGCCGGCGCGCATCGTCATTCAGGTGGCAGAAACCATCGAGACGCGGCGCGCGCTGCAGCAGGCGGTGTGGCGCGGCACGCTGCTGCGCGATGCAGCGCTGGTGGCGGTCAGCGCCGCGCTGCTGTGGCTCGGCGTAACCGTCGCGCTGCGGCCGCTCAATCGCCTGGCACGCAGCATCGGCGTACGTGCATCGGACGACCTCCGCCCGCTCGATGCCACGGACGTGCCCGCCGAAGTCCGCCCGCTGGTCGATGCGATCAACCACCACATTCATCGCTATGCCGAACTTGCGGAGGCGCAAAGCCAGTTTCTGGCCGATGCGTCGCACCAGTTGCGCACGCCGCTGGCCGTGCTGCTCACGCAAGCGGAATACGCACTGCGCGAAACCGACCCGGTGCGCGTGCGCGAAAGTCTGTCCGCCATCATCGCGCGCCTGCAGTCGACGAACCGGCTGACCACACAGCTGCTCGCCCTCGCCCGCGCCCGGCATGCGGGGCAGGATGCGCCAGCCGAAACCTTCGACCTGGGTGATTTGGCACGCGACGTGGTGGTCGATGCGCTGCCATTGGCGCGTGAAAAACAGCAGGACCTCGGGTGGGATGACGGCGGCCTCGTCATGGCGCTGCCCGTCATCGGCTATCCGGCCTTCCTGCGCGAGGCGCTCTCCAACCTCGTGCACAACGCCATCCGCTACACGCCGGCCGGCGGACGCATCACCGTACGCGCCACGGCTGACGGCGATGCCGCGCTGGTCTGCGTGGACGACACCGGGCCGGGCATGAACGCCGACGAGCGCGCACACGCGTTCCAGCGCTTCCGCCGAGCGCACGAGGGCGCAAGTCACTCGGGTAAACCCAAAGTCGCGCCCAAAGACGCCCGCTACGCCGCCGAAGGTTCCGGCCTTGGTCTGGCCATCGCGCGAGCCTATGCAGCGCGTAGCGGCGGGCAAATCGAGCTGGCCGACGGGGAGCGGAACGAGCAGGGCGGCGTTGGCTTGTCGGCGCGAATCCGCGTGCCGCTGGCGGATGCGGCAGCCTCGACCGAGCATGCTGCGACGCAACAGCCGTAATGAAAGCGTGGCGAAAGCGCGCGATTTCTATAATCCGCCGCACCTGGGGCCATCCGTCCAAGCTACAAGCAACACGCCATAAGTAGCCGGCCCCACACCATCACAAGCAAACAGGAGACAAACCCATGCTTCGTGGACGCTTTACGCCTGCGCACGCCGCTCTCGCTTCAATCGCAGCTGCCGCATTGACCCTCAGCGCCGCCGCCTTCGCGCAAGTCCCGGCCGGCTACCCCGCCAGCTATGCCGAAACCATTGCCGCCGCCAAGAAGGAAGGCAAGGTGGTGGTGTATGCGACGACCGACACCAAGGCCGCCGACCCGCTGATCAAGGATTTCGAGTCGCTCTACCCCGGCGTGAAGGTCGAGTACAACGACATGAACAGCAGCGAGTTGTACAACCGCTTCATCAGTGAGCAGGCTGCCGGCGGCGCCTCGGCTGACATGATGTGGAACTCGTCGATGGACTCGCAGCTCAAGCTGGCGCAGACCTACGCGATGAAGTACGACTCGCCGGAAGTGCCGAACGTGCCGAAGTGGGCTGTCTACAAGGGCCTGGCCTACGGCACGACGTACGAGCCCGCCGTGTTCCTGTACAACAAGCGCCTGATCAAGGATTCGGAAGCGCCGCAAACGCACGCCGATTTCGCCAAGCTGGTCGCCAGCCAACCCGAGCGCTTCAAGAACAAGGTCACGACGTACGACATCGAGAAGTCGGCCGTGGGCTTCATGATGGCTGCGCAGGACAATCTCGATTCGCCGCAGTACTTCGACTTCGTCAAGGCAGTGGGCCCGAACCTGGTGCTGCAGTCCTCGACCGGCACGATGATGGAGCGCGTGGCCTCGGGCGAAAACCTGGTGGCGTACAACATCCTGGGCTCGTACGCGATTGCACGCGCCAAGAAGGATCCGTCGATCGGCATCGTCTATCCGAAGGACTACACGCTGGTGGTGTCGCGCGTGGCGATGATCGCCAAGAAGGCGAAGAACCCGAACGCGGCCAAGCTCTGGCTGGACTACATCCTGTCCAAGCGCGGCCAGGAAATCCTCGCCAACAAATCGGATCTGCACTCGCTGCGGGACGACGTGACGGGCGAAGCCACCGCCGCCGGCCTGAAGAAGATTCTCGGCAACAGCATCAAGCCGATTCCGGTCGACGAATCGATCCTGGCGTTCCTGGAACCCAAGAAGCGCCTGGACTTCATCAAGCAATGGCGCACCGCCGCCGGCCGTTGATCTGAGACCTGATCCGCAGTTCACCGGCACACCTATCATCTGACCGACCTGCCGGCGCCATCCGTATCTGGCGCCGGTTCCTTCTGGAGGCACCATGCGTTCTCTAGCGCAAGACCGTGCCGCCGCTCGCCAAGCCACCCTCAAGCGCTCGCCCTGGACGCGTGTGGGACAGGCTTTGCCGCGCGGCGTGGTCATTCTGCTTACCGCGCTGGCGATTTTCACGCCGCTGGCGCTGATCTTCTACCAGAGCTTTCTTTCTGCGCCGTTCTTCATGCCCGACGCGCTGGCGGGGCTGGATGCGTATCGCTTCATCTTTACGGATTCGGACTTCTGGCACGCCTTCGAGAAATCCGCCGCGCTCGCTCTCGGGCTGGCGGTGATCTCGGTACCGCTGGGCGGCATCCTGGCGTTCCTGATGGTGCGTTCGGACCTGCCGGGCCGCCGCATTCTCGAACCGCTACTGATGATTCCGGTGTTCGTCTCGCCGATGGTGCTGGCGTTCGGCTACGTGGTTTCCGCCGGCCCGGTGGGCTTCTACACCGTGTGGTTCAAGAGCCTGTTTGGCGGTGCGCCGTGGAACGTGTATTCGTTCACCAGCATCATCATCATTGCGGGCCTGACGCACGTGCCCCACGTGTATCTGTATGTCTCTTCAGCGCTGCGCAGCCTCGGTTCGGATGTGGAAGAAGCCGCGCGTATCGCGGGGGCATCGCCGCTGTCGGTGGCGCTCAACGTGAGCCTGCCGATGGTGCGCCCGGCCCTGCTGTACGCAGCCGTGCTGGTGATCTTCCTGGGCTTCGAGGTCTTCGGCCTGGTGCTCGTATTGGGCGATCCGGAAGGCCATCTGGTGCTCGCCACGTACCTGTACAAGCTGACCAACAAGCTCGGCACGCCGGCCTATCACCTGATGGCCGCCGTGGCGGTCTGCCTGGTGATGGTGACGTTCCCGCTGGTGCTGCTGCAACGCTACATGCTGCGCTCGGCCAATCGCTTCGTCACCGTCAAGGGCAAGGTCACGCGCAGCCGCCCGCTGCCGCTGGGCTCGTGGCGCTGGCCGGCCTGGGCTGTCGTGGTGCTGTGGTTCTTCGTGACGGTGGTGGTGCCGCTGTCGGGCATCGCGCTGCGCGCCTTCGTATCGAACTGGGGTGAAGGGGTGTCGCTGGTGGAGGCCTTCTCGACCACCGCGTTCCAGCAGATCTTCGCGCAGCCGCAATTCCTGCGCGCCATGGTCAACACGGTACTGATCGGCGTAATCGGTGGCGCCATCGCCGTGGCTTGCTACACCTGCATCGGCCTGGCCATGCACCGCAAGCCGGATGGCTTGACGCGCTTCCTCGATTACAGCGTGCTGGTGCCCCGTGCCATTCCGGGTCTCCTGGCTGGCCTGGCGTTCCTGTGGGTGTTCCTGTTCGTGCCCAACTGGATCGAGACCGGCCTGACCGACAGCGGCCTGCCGTTCGCCAACTGGATCATCGAGAACGTCGTGCCGAGCCTGCGCGACCTGCGCAGCACGATTTTCAGCGTGTGGATCGCCTACACGGTCGTGTGGCTGGCATATGGCCTGCGGCTGATCTCGGCTGCGCTGCTGCAAGTCGGTCCGGAACTGGAAGAGGCGGCACGCTCGGTCGGCGCCACCCGCGCCCGCACCACGCGCGACGTGACGGTACCGCTCACGCGCTACGGCCTGCTCGGCGCGTGGCTGCTGATCTTCCTGATTTTCGAGCGCGAGTACTCGACCGGTGTGTATCTGCTGTCGCCGGGCACCGAGACGATCGGCTCGATGCTGGTTTCCCTGTGGGCGGGCGGCGCCATCGATATCGTTGCCGCGCTGTCCTTCGTCAATATCGTGCTGGTGGCCGTCGGCCTCGGCATCGCACTGCGTTTCGGAGTGAAGCTCCATGATTGAACTCACTGTCAACGACCTGCACCTGCAATACGGCAACAACCCGGTTCTCAAGGGTGTCTCGATGCAGCTGCACAAGGGCGAGGTCGTCTCGCTGCTGGGCCCGTCCGGTTCGGGCAAGACCACGCTGCTGCGAGCTGTCGCCGGCCTCGAACAGGCCAGTCAAGGGACCGTCCAGATCGGCGATCGGGTCATGTTCGACGGCGCCAAGAAGCTCGACGTGCCGGCAGAAGGGCGCAACCTGGGCCTGGTGTTCCAGTCGTACGCGCTGTGGCCGCACAAGACCGTGGCGGAGAACGTCGCCTACCCGCTCAAGCTGCGCAAGACGCCCGCCTCGCAGATCAAGGAACGCGTACAAGCCGTGCTGCAGCAACTGGGCCTCGGCCATCTGGGCGAACGCTTCCCGAGCCAGCTCTCCGGCGGCCAGCAGCAACGCGTGGCGATTGCCCGTGCGCTGGTCTACAACCCGCCCGTGATCCTGCTCGACGAGCCACTGTCGAACCTCGACGCCAAGCTGCGCGAAGAAGCGCGTGCGTTCCTGCGCGAGCTGATCGTCCGCCTGGGCCTGTCGGCCCTGATGGTCACGCACGACCAGAGCGAAGCGATGGCCATGTCCGATCGCATCCTGCTGCTCAACAACGGCGTGATCGAACAGCAAGGGACGCCCGAAGAAATGTACGGCGCGCCGCAGACGCTCTTCACCGCCGAGTTCATGGGCAGCAACAACCGTGTCAACGGCAAGATTGCGGAAGTGCGTGATGGCATGGCCCGCCTGGTAGACGAAACGGGAGGTTGGTCGCTATGGGGCGTGGCGCGCGGTGATCTGAAGCCGGGTGCTTCAGCACACGGCGTGATCCGGCTCGAACAGGTTCGGGTGGGCATCGACAACGCCGACAACACCATCCACCTGCCGCTCGCCACGCGCATGTACCTGGGAGACCGGTGGGAATGCCTCTTCCGCGCCACCGACGACAGCGGCGCGACGGGCACAGGCCTGCGCGCCTACTCCGCCAGCGCGCCCAGCGACGGCAAGTACGCGCTGACCTTCCCGCGCGAACAGTTCTGGCTGTACGCCGCTTGAAGCAACAGCAGTAACCGCCGATTCATCGGCAACAAAAAAAAGGCAGCCTCGGCTGCCTTTTTCTTTGGCTGATACTGGACCGGTCGGTCAGTCCTTCACCACCGGCAGGTGCTCCGGATTGTTTTCCGGTGCCGTGGTGTTACGGATGAAGATGGCCGCCAAGATCAGCCCCAGCTCATACAGCAGCCACAGCGGCACCGCCAGCAGCAACTGCGACATCACGTCCGGCGGCGTCACAACAGCGGCGATCACGAAGGCGCCGACCACCACGTACGGCCGCGCCTGCCGCAGCTTCTCCAGGCTCACGATGCCAAAGCGCACCAGCACCATCACCACCACCGGCACTTCGAAGGTGATGCCGAAGGCAAGGAACGTCGTCATGGCGAAGCTCAGGTACTTGTCGATGTCGGTGGACATCTCGGCACCCAGGGGGGCGTTGTAGTGCGCCATCACCTTGAACACCGTCGGAAAGACCAGGAAATATGCAAACGCCACGCCGCACAGGAACAGCACATAAGTGCTCACCACCAGCGGCATGATCATCCGCTTTTCGTGCGTGTACAGCCCCGGCGCTACAAAACGCCAGATTTGATATAGCACCCAAGGCAGTGCGATGAGGAAGGCAGCCAGCAGCGTTACCTTCATCGGCACGAAGAACGAGCCGGTGACGTCGGTGACGATCATGTGGCCGTTCTTGGGCAACGCCTGGATCAGCGGCCGCGAGAACAGGTTGAAAATATCCGGCGCCCAGTAGACCAGGCCCAGAAAAATCAGCAGCACGCCGGCACCCGCCTTGACGATGCGCTCACGCAGCTCGACCAGGTGCGAAATGAAGGTTTCCTGCGCGCCATCCTCGGGCGACTCTTGCGGATCGAGCGGAGCGGCACTCATGTCGGGTGGAAAAGAGAGAAGTCAGGACGCGGCACCGCAGACACGGCTCGCGCCCGGAAGATCATTCGAAGAAGGAGCGCGCACGCGACTGTGCGGCAACGATGGGCGGACGATGGCGCTTGACGCGTGCCGCACCCGATTGCGCCCACATGCGCACGCCCTGCTTCTGGCGGTACCACTTGGGCATCGAGAGCTGCTTGTTGCGCCAGCTGTTACGGCCGTTGCGCGACTTGCCCGGCGCGGGGCGCCAGTCGGGCGCGGAGGTCGACGTCTGGGCCGGGTCACCCAGCGCCTCGTTCAGGCGCTCGTTGATCTCCGTCGTGTGTTTGCTGACCTCCTGGTGGATGGTCTGCTCCACATTGCGCGCGGCCTGCTCGAAGTCGGTGCGCATCTTGCGCAGTTCCTCGAGCTCGATTTCGCGGCTGACCTCGGCCTTCACATCGGCGATGTAGCGCTGTGCGCGGCCAAGCAAGGCGCCAGCGGTGCGCGCCACCTTGGGAAGACGCTCCGGCCCGATGACGACGAGCGCCACCATGCCAATCAGCGCCAGCTTGGAAATGCCGAGATCGATCATCGGTCAGCGGGGCGTCTGTGTTCAGCCTTGCTTGGACTTGTCGCGCGCTTCGACGTCGATCGTCGTCGAATCGTGCAGCTCGCGCGGCGGCT
Organism: Ralstonia sp. OTU4908; assembly: GCF_038440115.1. Lineage (NCBI taxonomy): Bacteria > Pseudomonadati > Pseudomonadota > Betaproteobacteria > Burkholderiales > Burkholderiaceae > Ralstonia > Ralstonia sp. OTU4908. Next base: position 71,696 of record NZ_JASATD010000009.1, read on the forward strand.
GGCCGGCGGTCTGTTGTGGTTGTTGCGAACCGGCCGGCTTGTCTTCCTGACCTTCGCGCATGCCGTCTTTGAAGCCCTTCACGGCGCTGCCCAGATCCGAACCGATGTTGCGCAGCTTCTTCGTGCCGAACACCATCATGATGATCACCAGCACGATCAGCCAGTGCCAAATGCTAAAGGAACCCATGTCCTACTCCCACGTAAATACGGCTGGCGGCGCCGCAACGATGGCGGCGCCATTGGTTGAGTTTACGGATTTGCGTACATCGGCTTGCTGTCATTCAGATACAGCCAACCTTTCACAATACGATACAGCATCCAGATGCCCAGAGCCCACAGCACGGCAAAGCCGATGAAGGCGACGGGAATGAGCAGCACGCCGACAACACCCCAGAGTACGCACCACCAGAACGAACGGATTTGCCAACGAAAGTGCGACTCATACAGCGTGCCGCGCACATCGTCACGCTTGACATAGCCGACGATGATGGCAATCAATGCAGTGATACCGCCGGTCAGCCAAAAAATGGCGTAGAGCGCATACAAAATATGCGTGAGGCGACGCAGCCCGGCTAGGCGCTCCGCGTCGTCCGTCACCACCACTGCCGCTGCGTATTTGTCCACACTGCCTCCCTGCGACGATTCGTCACCGTAGTCAGTCACCCGCCGCGTCGCGCGCCTGGGACTTGCGCAGTGCCTTCTCTTCGAGACCCGAAAGCCCCTCTCTGCGGGCCAGTTCGCTCACCACGTCATCCGGCGTGAGGTCGAAGTGCGATAGCAGCACCATGGTGTGGAACCACAGGTCGGCTACTTCGTAGACGACTTTGCTGCGCGCCTCGGCGGTCATGCCCGCGGCCCGGGCATCCTTGGCGGCCATCACGGTCTCGGTGGCCTCTTCGCCGATCTTTTTGAGGATGGCATCGTCGCCCTTGTTGAACAGGCGCGCGATGTAGCTCTTTTCCGGGTCGCCGCCGTTGGCGAGCTTGCGGGATTCGAGCACCTCGCCCAGGCGGCGCAGGGTGTCACTCATGATTGTGGCCGGGCTTGCCGGCGTAAATGTCGTCGGGGTTCTTGAGCACCGGCTCGACGGTGTGCCAATCGCCGTCTTCCACATTGCCTTCGAACTTCTGGAAAAAGCACGCGTGGCGGCCAGTATGGCAGGCGATGCCGCCGATTTGTGTGACGCGGAGCAAGATCACGTCTTCATCGCAGTCGAGGCGGATCTCGTGCACCTTCTGGATGTGGCCGGACTCCTCGCCCTTGTGCCACAAGCGCTTGCGCGAGCGCGACCAGAACACGGCCTCGCCGGTTTCCACCGTCTTCTGAAGCGCCTCGCGGTTCATGAAGGCGAACATCAGGACGTCATTGCTGCCCTGCTCCTGCACGATCACCGGCACCAGGCCGTTGTCGTCCCAGTGGACCTTGTTCAGCCACTTCTTGCTCATGATCCGATCCGTACTGGAATGCCTTGCTCTGCCATGAATTGCTTGGCCTGGCCAACGGTGTATTCGCCGTAGTGGAAGATGCTGGCGGCCAGCACCGCATCGGCGTGACCTCGCTGAATGCCGTCAGCCAGATGCTGCAGGTTGCCCACGCCGCCCGAGGCGATGACCGGAACCGGCACTGCGTCCGACACGGCGCGCGTGAGTTCCAGATCGAAGCCGGCCTTGGTGCCGTCCCGGTCCATGCTGGTCAGCAGGATTTCGCCGGCGCCGCGCTGTGCCATTTCACGCGCCCATGCCACGGCGTCCAGGCCCGTGCCCTTGCGGCCGCCGTGCGTGAAGACTTCCCAGCGCGGCGCTTCGCCTTCGGCCGACACCTTCTTGGCGTCGATGGCCACGACGATGCACTGCGCGCCATGGCGGGCACTGGCGTCCGACACGAGCTGCGGATTCGCCACCGCCGAGGAGTTCATGCTGATCTTGTCCGCACCGGCATTGAGCAGCCGTCGCACATCTTCCAGCGCACGCACACCGCCGCCCACCGTCAGCGGAATGAACACCTGCGACGCCACCGCTTCAATGATGCCCAGCATCAGGTCGCGCCCGTCGGAGGTGGCCGTGATGTCGAGGAAGGTGATTTCGTCGGCGCCCTGCTCGTCGTAGCGGCGTGCGATTTCTACGGGGTCGCCGGCGTCGCGCAATTCGACAAAGTTGACGCCCTTGACCACCCGGCCGTTGGTCACGTCCAGGCAGGGGATGATTCGTTTGGCTAGCATGATGGGTCGGACGCCGGAGCGCCCGTTGTGCACGGCTGGATCAACAATCAGGCCGCGCCGAGTTTGTCCGCGAGGGCTTGCGCTTCCTTGAAGTTCAGGTCGCCGGAGTAGATCGCGCGACCACAGATCACGCCTTCCACGCCATGCTCTTCGACTGCGCACAGGTGGTCGATGTCCTTCAGGTTCGACAGGCCGCCGCTGGCAATGACAGGAATCTTCACCGACTGCGCCAGCTTGACGGTGGCATCGATGTTGATGCCCTGCAGCATGCCGTCGCGGCCGATGTCGGTGTAAATGATGCCTTCGACGCCGTAATCCTCGTACTTCTTCGCGAGGTCAACGACTTCATGGCCCGAGAGCTTGCTCCAACCGTCGGTCGCCACCTTGCCGTCCTTGGCATCGAGCCCGACGATGATATGGCCGCCGAACGCCGTGCATGCGTCCCGCAGAAAGCCCGGGTCCTTGACCGCCGCCGTGCCGATGATCACGTACGACAAGCCGTCGTCGAGCCAGCGCTCGATGGTGCCCAGATCGCGGATGCCGCCGCCGAGTTGCACGGGGATCTCGTCGCCCACCTCGGCGAGGATGGCCTTGACGGCCGCCTCGTTACGCGGCTTGCCCGCGAAAGCGCCATTCAGGTCGACGAGGTGCAAGCGGCGCGCACCCTGCTCGACCCAATGCCGCGCCATGGCAGCGGGGTCTTCCGAGAATACGGTGGCTTGATCCATATCGCCTTGTTTGAGGCGCACACACTGACCGTCCTTCAGGTCGATGGCCGGGATGAGCAGCATAGTCGTAACGACAAAGTTGAGGGGGTGAGGTTAAACGGGCAAAAGGGATTCGGTTGCGACTGTGAGCCCGAGTTCACGGGTTCCAGTGCACGAAGTTCCGGTAGATCTGCAGACCGGCTTGCGCACTTTTTTCCGGGTGAAACTGTGTTGCAAAAATATTATCCCGGGCGATGGCGGAGGTAAACCGCACGCCGTATTCGGTCTCTCCGACCGATTCGTCGGCATTCGCGGGCCGCGCGTAGTAGCTGTGCACGAAATAGAAGTAGCTCTGGTCCGGCACACCTTCCCAAAGGGCGTGGGCACGACTCTGGTGCACGCGGTTCCAGCCCATCTGGGGCACTTTGTACCGCGAACCGTCCGGCTGCAACTTGCCGTCCAGATCAAAGCGGACCACATCGCCCTTGATGAGGCCCAGCCCTTCGGTGTGTTGCTGCCCGGGGCGCGCCTCGGTGCTGCGCTCCAGCAGCATCTGCTCGCCCACGCATACGCCGAGCATCGGCTTGCTGCGCGATGCCTCCAGCACGGCATCACGCAGGCCGGACCGGTCGAACGCGGCCATGCAGTCGGGCATGGCGCCTTGCCCTGGCAGGACGACGCGGTCGGCGGCGCGGATTTCATCCGCTTGCGCACTGATGCGCACATCGGCCTGGGGAGCAACGGCGATCAGGGCTTGCGCCACCGAGCGCAGATTGCCCATGCCGTAATCGACGATTGCGATCTTAGTCATGACTCAATTTAGGCCCTAAGTACGGGCAACAGGGTTTTCAGCCCATCAACGATGAATTCCACGGCCAGCGCCGCCAGGATCAGGCCCATCAGCCGCGTCCCGACGTTGATGCCGGTGCGACCGATCACACGGGCGATCGGCTCGGCCGCGCGTAGCACGATCCAGACCACGACTGCGATCGCCACACCGACGCCAGCGAGGAGAAACAAGTCCCACCAGTGCTTCGTCTTGCCCGCATAGACGATGACCGTGCTGATCGAGCCCGGGCCCGTGAGCAGCGGAATCGCCAGCGGCACGACCGCAATGCTGGCCTTGGCACCGGCTTCGTCCTCTTCTTCGGGCGTGGCCTTGGTGCGGCTGGTCTGCGCATTGAGCATGTTCAGCGCGATCATGATCATGATGATCCCGCCGCCCACCTGCAGGGAACCCACCGAAAACCCGAAAAAGCTGATGATCTGCTCGCCCAGCAACGCCGATAGGCCGATCACGATTGCCACCGAAATCGACGCGACCTTGATGGTGCGGCGCTTCTCCTCATCCGTCTGGCTCTCGGTCAGGCTGATGAAGAACGGGATCGCGCCGATCGGGTTGATCAGCGCGAGCAGCGAGAAAAAGCTTTTGGTCAGATCCATCGGATCGGCGGCCGGTTTTGGAGTCGGGTAGGCGCGGCCAGGCCGACGCAGTGATTTACAGGGCGCCCTTGGTCGACGGAATCGTGCCGGCAGCGCGCGGATCGATCTCTACCGCCATGCGCAGCGCGCGGCCAAAGGCCTTGAACACGGTTTCGATCTGGTGGTGCGCGTTGACGCCGCGCAGGTTGTCGATATGCAGCGTCACGCCGGCATGGTTGACGAACCCGCGGAAGAATTCGATGGATAGGTCAACGTCAAAGTTGCCCACGCGTGCGCGCGTGAACGGCACGTGGAACTCCAGGCCCGGACGGCCGGAGAAATCGATGACCACGCGCGACAGGGCCTCGTCCAGCGGCACGTAGCTGTGGCCGTAGCGCACGATGCCTTTCTTGTCGCCAATGGCCTCGGCGACGGCCTGGCCCAGCGTGATGCCGACGTCTTCCACGGTGTGGTGATCGTCGATATGGGTATCGCCGGTGGCCGAGACGTCCAGGTCGACCATGCCGTGACGGGCGATCTGGTCGAGCATGTGGTCGAGGAAGGGGACGCCGGTGTTCAGCGTCTGCTTGCCCGTGCCGTCCAAATCAAGGGCGACGCGGATCTGCGTTTCAGAGGTGTTGCGAGTGACCTCGGCACGGCGGTTCATGGGGCTTCCTGCATCGATGCGACAAAGGCATCGATAAATTGCGCGTTTTCTTCGGGATTGCTGACCGTCACGCGCAGACAGTTGGCCAACAACGGGTGCATTTTACTGACGTTTTTGATGAGAACACGCCGTTTTAGCAGGCGATCGAACATTCCCGCTGCATCGGGTACGCGCGCAAGGATGAAGTTGGCGGCGCTCGGGAAGACTTCAACACCCGGCAGCGCAGCCAGCGCGTCGATCAGCTTGGTGCGCTCGGCCCGCAAAGTCGCTGCCTGGGCATCCAGCACGTCCACGTGTTCGAGCATGAACTGGGCGGTGGCCTCGGTCAGCACATTGATGTTGTACGGCGGGCGCACCTTGTCCAGCTCGGCAATCCACTTCGGGTGGCCGGCTACGTAGCCCAGACGAATGCCCGCCAAGCCCAGCTTGGAGACGGTGCGCATCACCAACAGGTGATCGAAATCGCGCAGGCGCGGCATCCAGCTATGTTGCGCGAACGGCTGGTACGCCTCGTCGACCACCACCAGGCTCTGGCAGACCGGGCCGCGCGCGGCGCGGATGATCGCGTCCATGTCGGCCGCGTCGAACAGGTTGCCCGTCGGGTTGTTCGGATACGCCAGGTAGATGACGGCGGGCTGATGTTCGGCCATGGCCGCCAGCATCGCTTCACGGTCCAGCGTCAGGTCTGCCTTGAGGGGTACGCCGACAAAGTTCAGGCCCAGCAGCTGCGCCGACATCGCGTACATCACGAAACCCGGCACCGGCGCCAGCACGGTCGCGCCCGGCTTGGCCGCCGCAATGGCGATCAGGCTGATGATCTCGTCCGAACCATTGCCCAGCAGCACCTCGGCACCGGCCGGCACATGCATCACCTGCTTGAGCTGCGCCTTTAACGCGTCGGCGGTCGGCACCGGGTAGCGGTTGAGCGCGACTTCGGCCAGGCGCTTGCCCAGCGCGTCGCGCAGCATCGCCGGCAGCAGATATGGGTTTTCCATCGCGTCCAGCTTGACCATGCCGGTCGCGTCGGGCACGTGGTACGCGCCCATGGCGCGGACGTCGTCGCGCACGATGCGGGCGAGTAGGTCATCCAGAGAGGCTTGGGCCGGAGCTGTGGCGTTCATCGTCGTGCTGCAGGCGTTATTCGGAGGTTGGGCGTTGCAGGCGATATTCGGCGCTGCGGGCATGCGCTTGCAGGCCTTCGCCGTAAGCCAGTTCGGCAGCAATCTCGCCCAGCATCTGCGCGCCGGCTTCGCTCACCTCGATCAGGCTAGAACGCTTGATGAAGTCGTACACGCCCAGCGGCGACGAGAAGCGCGCCGTGCGGGACGTGGGCAGAACGTGGTTCGGGCCCGCGCAGTAATCGCCCAGCGATTCGCTGGTGTATTTGCCGAGGAAGATCGCGCCGGCGTGCCGGATGCGCTCGGCCCACTGGCGCGGGTTCTCCGCCGAAATCTCCAGATGCTCCGGCGCGATGTCGTTGGCGATGTCGCACGCCTCGTCCATGTCGCGCACCTTGACCAGCGCGCCACGGCCCGACAGCGATTCTGCGATCACGCTACGGCGCGGCATGTCTTCAAGCTGACGGTTGATGCTGGCTTCCACCTGCGCGATGAACTCGGCGTTCGGGCACAGCAGGATCGACTGGGCCAGCTCGTCGTGCTCGGCTTGCGAGAACAAGTCCATCGCCACCCAGTCCGGATCGGTCGTGCCATCGCAGATGACGAGGATTTCCGACGGACCGGCAATCATGTCGATGCCCACTGTGCCGAACACGCGGCGCTTGGCGGCCGCCACATAGGCGTTGCCCGGGCCGACGATCTTGTCGACGGCGGGGACGGTGTCCGTGCCATAAGCCAGCGCACCCACGGCCTGCGCGCCGCCGATGGTGAACACGCGGTCCACCCCGGCAATGCAGGCCGCAGCCAGCACCAGCTCGTTGCGCACGCCGCCCGGCGTGGGCACCACCATGATGATTTCCTTGACCCCGGCCACGCGCGCCGGAATCGCGTTCATTAGCACCGACGACGGGTACGCCGCCTTGCCGCCTGGCACGTAGATGCCCACGCGGTCGAGCGGCGTCACCTTCTGGCCGAGCACCGTGCCGTCGGCTTCGGCGTATTCCCAGCTATGCGTGCCGCACTCGATCTTCTGCTTCTCGTGATACGCACGTACGCGGGCGGCGGCGGCTTCCAGAGCCGCGCGGCGCTTGGGCTCCAGGCCGTCCAGCGCGGTCTGCAGCACGGTGGGCGACAGCTCCAGCGCGGCTACGCTCTCGGCTTCGATGCGGTCGAAGCGGCGGGTGGCTTCCAGGACGGCGGCGTCGCCGCGCGCCTTCACGTCGGCCAGGATCTGCGCAGCGGCGCGGTCGATGGCTTCGTCTTCGCTCGCTTCGAACGCGAGCACCTGGCGCAGTTGCGCCGCGAATCCGGCGTCGGCCGAATCCAGTTTACGGATGGTCAGGCTCATGCGGCTTCCCCAACACGCGCGTCCGTCGCGGAGGCGCGCTCGAAAGCGTCGAGGATGGGCGCCAGCCTGTCACGCTTGAGTTTCAGCGCGGCCTGGTTGACGACCAGTCGGGACGAGATCTGCACGATCTCTTCCACCTCGACGAGGTTGTTTGCGCGCAGCGTGCCGCCCGTGCTGACCAGGTCGACGATGGCGTCAGCCAGGCCCACCAGCGGGCCCAGCTCCATCGAGCCGTACAGCTTGATCAGGTCGACGTGCACGCCCTTCTTGGCGAAGTGTTCGCGCGCGGTATTCAGATACTTCGTCGCCACCGACAGGCGCGCACCCTGGCGCACCGCGTTGGCGTAATCGAAGCCCTTGGGCACCGCCACCGACATGCGGCAGCGGGCGATATTCAGGTCGATGGGCGCATACAGGCCCGCCATGCCGTGCTCCATCAGCACGTCGCGGCCGGCCACGCCGAAATCCGCCGCGCCGTATTGCACGTAGGTCGGCACGTCGGAGGCACGCACGATGATCACGCGCAGCGCCGGATCGGACGTCGGCAGAATCAGCTTGCGCGAGGTTTCCGGGTCTTCGGTCACCTCGATGCCGGCAGCCTTCAGCAACGGCAGCGTCTCTTCAAAGATGCGCCCTTTGGACAACGCCAGCGTGAGCTGGTTGGAGGCGGACTGGAATGCGTTCATGGCCGGCTTACCCCTGGATGCGGCGGATCTTGGCGCCGACGGCGGACAGCTTGTCTTCGATGCGGTCGTAACCGCGATCAAGATGATAGATGCGGTCGACCAGCGTCTCGCCCTGCGCGATCAGCCCGGCGATGACGAGGCTGGCCGAGGCGCGCAGGTCGGTGGCCATGACGGTTGCACCCGACAATTGCTCGACGCCCGTCACCACCGCCGTCTTGCCTTCGATCACGATATTGGCGCCCAGGCGGTTCAGTTCCTGCACGTGCATGAAGCGGTTTTCGAAGATGGTCTCCGTCACCGTGGCAGAGCCCTCGGCGATGGCGTTGAGCATCATGAACTGAGCCTGCATGTCGGTCGGGAACGCCGGGTATTCCGACGTGCGGAAGCTCACCGCCTTCGGGCGGCCGGTCATCTGCACACGGATCCAGTCATCGCCCGTGGTGAGCGTCACGCCGGCTTCGCGCAGCTTGTCGAGCACGGCATCGAGAATGCCGGGCGGCACGGCGCGCAGCGTCACGTCGCCACCGGCCGCAGCCACGGCACACAGGAATGTGCCGGCTTCAATACGATCGGCAATCACCGTGTGCGCGGCGCCGTGCAGCGCTTCAACACTCTGGATGACCAGGCGGTCGGTGCCGATGCCTTCGATGCGCGCGCCCATCTTCACGAGCAGATTGGCGAGGTCGGTGACCTCAGGCTCGCGCGCGGCGTTTTCCAGCACGGTCTCGCCGTCGGCAAGCGCGGCTGCCATCAGCAGGTTTTCCGTACCCGTGACCGTCACCATGTCGGTGACGATGCGCGCGCCGCGCAGACGCTTTGCGCCATCGGCAAGCTTGGCTTCAATGTAGCCGTGCTCGATGACGATCTCGGCGCCCATCAATTGCAGCCCCTTGATGTGCTGATCCACCGGACGCGCGCCGATGCCGCAACCGCCCGGCAGCGACACACGCGCATGGCCGAAGCGCGCCAGCAGCGGGCCCAGCACCAGGATCGACGCACGCATGGTCTTCACCAGGTCGTACGAAGCTTCGGGCGTGTGGATGGTGGCAGCGTCGAGCGTGAGGTTGTGACCGTCGAGCACGCCTTCCACGCCCATCTGGCGCAGCAGCTTGAGCATCGTGCGCACGTCCTGCAGATTCGGCACGTTGCTCAGCGCCAGCGGCTCGGCCGTCAGCAGCGCGGCACACATGATGGGCAGCGCGGCGTTCTTGGCGCCAGACACGCGGATTTCGCCCGAGAGCGGGCCATTGCCTTCGATCAGCAGTTTGTCCATGAGCGAGACGTCTCGTCGATCACTGTGGAAGGGGCGCTCGGCGAGCGCAAGGTCGGAATCCGTTGAAACGGTAACCGGGGTAGGATCAAGCTCGGCCATCAGGGCTGCCACTCCGCCGGGGTGAGCGTCTTCATGGACAGCGCGTGAATTTCGGCGCGCATCCGCTCACCCAGCGCGGCATAGACGAGCTGGTGACGCTGGATCAACCGCTTGCCTTCAAACTGCGCGCTGACGATGGTGGCAAAAAAGTGCTGACCGTCGCCCTCGACTTCGAGGTGCTCGCACGGCAGGCCGGTTTCGATGTACTGCTTGACTTGTTCGGGTGTGGGCAACATGGCCGTCCCTTCTCCTGCAAAACGTTAGGGTGAGCGTCGTTCGTTTTGTTATCGACGCATCAATGGCGCAGCTTGTAGCCCGTGCGCAGCATCTGCAGGGCCACTCCCCCCACTACGACCAGCGCGATCAGCATCACGCCGAGGCTCGTCGCCACCGGCACATCGGACACGCCGAAGAAGCCGTAGCGGAAGCCGTCGATCATGTAGAAGAACGGGTTGGCGTGGGACACCGCCTGCCAGAACGGCGGCAGTGAATGAATCGAATAGAACACGCCCGCCAGGAAGGTGGCCGGCACGATCAGAAAGTTCTGGAACGCCGCAAGCTGGTCGAATTTTTCAGCCCAGATGCCCGCGATCAGCCCCAGCGTGCCCAGCACGCTCGCGCCCAGCACGGCAAACACGATGATCCACAATGGCTGCGCGAAATGCAGGTGCGCAAACAGCGTCGTCACGATCAGCACGCCGGTGCCCACGGCCAGACCTCGAATGATCGACGCGCACACATACGCACCGAACATCTCCCAGTGCGACAGCGGCGGCAGCATGATGAACACCAGGTTGCCGGTGATCTTCGACTGGATGAGCGACGACGAGCTGTTTGCGAAGGCGTTCTGCAGCACGCTCATCATTACCAGACCCGGCACCAGGAAAGCGGTGTAGCTCAACTGGTCGAACACCTTGACGCGGTCTTCCAGCACGTGGCCGAAAATCAGCAGATACAGCAGCGCGGTCAGCACCGGCGCGGCCACGGTCTGGAAGCTCACTTTCCAGAAACGCAGGACTTCCTTGTACAGCAGCGTACGGAAACCGACCCAACGGCCCGGCATGCTCTCGGGAATGACGTTCATGCGGCGGGCTCCAGCGCAGAATCAGGAATGGCAGGCGCCTGAGGCCCGAGGGGCAATCCGCTTTCGCGCCGCATGATCTGCACGAACACGTCTTCCAGATCGGCCTTGGCGACTTCCATGTCGTCGATCTCGCAGCCGGCAAGGCGGCACGTGGAGAGAATCTGTTCGACCTCGCCGTAGCCCGACAGGCGCAGACGCACGCCGCGCTCGCCATGGTTGCCCGGCAGGCGAAGGCTTTCGAGCGATGCCGGCAACGCACCCTTCGCAAAGCTCAGCACCAGCTGCAACCCGGCAAATTGGGACAGCAGATTCGCCGTGCGATCGAGCGCCACCACCTCGCCAAACTTGAGCATGGCAATGCGGTCGCACAGGGATTCGGCCTCTTCCAGATAGTGCGTGGTCAGCACGACAGTGTGGCCCTCGCGATTCAGGCGGGAGATGAATTTCCACAGCGTCTGGCGCAGCTCGACGTCCACGCCGGCAGTCGGCTCGTCCAGCACGATCACGGGCGGCCGGTGTACCAGCGCCTGCGCCACCAGCACGCGGCGCTTCATGCCACCGGAGAGCGCACGCATGTTGGCGTCGGCCTTGTTGGTCAGGTCCAGATTGGCCATGACCTCGTCGATCCAGTCGTCGTTCTTGGTCAGGCCGAAGTAGCCCGACTGCAGGCGCAGCGTTTCGCGCACCGTGAAAAACGGATCGAACACCAGTTCCTGCGGCACCACGCCCAGCTTGCGGCGCGCGGTGCGGTAGTCGGAAACGACGTCGTGGCCGAGCACGCGCACGCTGCCGGAATCAGCACGATTCAGGCCCGCGAGGATGGAGATCAGCGTGGTCTTGCCCGCGCCGTTGGGGCCCAGCAGGCCGAAAAACTCGCCCTGCTCGACAGACAGGCTCACGCCCTTGAGCGCTTGCAATGACTTGTAGCGCTTGCGGACGTCAGCGATTTCGATGGCTTTCATGGCCGACAAAGTGAACTACCCTGCGCATATCGTGGCCATGAATCGACGTGGCGATCACGGCAGCGGACGCCGCACACGGCGGCGGCAGAGCGACAAACCCAGAATTATAGGGGAACTGGACCAACTCACGGCGTCACCACTGAAGACGCCGAACCGCGAATGACAGGGGTGCGCACGACCCCGGCCCGGAGCGCGGCATCGCGATGACGGGTTCGGAGCAATCACCCCGCGCCCGCACCGGACGCCGCCTCAATGTCGAGCGTGATGGTGCGCAGCAGAGGCGGGCGCGATAGCCAGCAGAGATTCCAGGCCGTACAGCGTGGCGAGATTGGACAGCGCCTGCGGAGCGCCTGCGATATCGAGTGTGATACCGGCATCCTGCGCCGTGCGCTGCCACGACAGCAGCACCGCCAGCGCTGACGAATCGACCTGCGACAAGCCGGCGCAATCAATGTGCAGCGCGGCATTGCCGGCTTCGCGCGCTTGGCCGAGCTGAGCCTCGCCCTCGCGCAGAACGCGCGGCGCTTCGCGGTGAGTCAGCGGGCCGGACAAGGTCAACATGATGGGAATGGGGGCACTGAAAAAGAAACAGCGGCCAGAGTTGACCGCTGCGAGAATTCTACCGGAAGGTGGCTTACTTTGCCGGACCCTTCTCGAGCTGCGAGTTGCGCTCGTTCAGGAAGCTCACCAGCCCAGCCACGCCGCCGCGCTTGCTGATGACATCGGCAAACTGGTTCTTGTACGTCTCCGACAGCCAGAGGCCGCTGATGTTGATGTCGTACACCTTCCAGCCACCGGCCGTCTTTTCCAAACGGTAGTCCAGGGCCACTGGTTCGCCGTTGTTGTTCACGGTTGAGCGCACCACCACATCGGTGTCATCTGCGGCCGCCCGGAACGGCTTATACGAAACGGTCTGGTTCTTCACATTCGACAGGGCGCCGGCGTAAGTGCGGATCAGCAGCGTTTTGAAGCCTTCCTGGATCTGTTGCTGTTGCTCCGGCGACGCCTGGTTCCAGAAACGGCCCATCGCGATCTGTGTGGTGCGCTTGAAATCGGCGCGCGGCACAATCTTTTGATCCACCAGCTGGAACACCTTGGTCATGTTGCCGCCGCGCAGTTCCGGATCGCTCTTGATGGTGCTGAGCACGTCGTCCACAGCCGTCTTGACCGTCGCCTGTGCGTCGGCGTCCTGGGCGTGGACCGGCGCGGCTGCCACGGCAGCCGTCAGCGTGAGGCCGGCGAACAGGGTGCGGAAAAGCTTCTTCAACATATCGCGTCCTTATAGTGTGATTTTCGGGTCGCTTGCTGCGCATGCGCGGCAATCTTGTTGGCGATTAGAACAGACCGCCCGCAGCCAAGTTCGTGCGGGCCGGCCACTTTTACGCCTTGTCACCTTTGAGGCGACCTTGTTACGTGTGCCGATCAGCGGCGGAACACCGGCCAGTTGGGGGTGAAGCGATGGTACGGCGAGACCGTCGCGTCACCGGTATCCGGCGACTTCGTGTTGTCCTGGTCTTCCGGCAGGTTGCCGTCATAGATCAGGTAGCGGCGGCGCTGCAAATAGGCATCGCGCAGGAAGGTGTACTTGTCGACCGCGGCCTGTTCGAACACATTGCTGGCTCCAAGCAGGTTCGCGCGCACGTCAACCACGCGCAACGCGGCCAGCGAGTAGGTGATCGCGCTGTCGTGCCAGTACGTGAGCGGGTCCATCTGCCAGTCGACCAGGAACCCCACGGTGTCACGTGCAGTGCTCGGGCCGAGCAGCGGCCACACGACGTACGGACCCGACGGCACACCCCATACGCCCAGCGTCTGGCCGAAGTCTTCCTTGTGCTTGGGCAGGCCGGCGTCCGACGCAATGTCGATCAGGCCACCCAGACCCAGCACGGTATTGATCGCCACGCGCATGGTGTCTTCCAGCGCGGCGGTGCCCTTCAATTGCAGCAGGTTGTTGACGGCCGAATAGACATCGCCCGCATTCGAGAAGAAATTCGACACCGCCGTGCGCGCTGGCGACGGCACCACATCGACATACGTTTGCGCAACCGGCTTCAGCACGCCCTTGTCGAGGTCTTCGTTGATGCGGAAGACTTCGCGGTTGAACGGTTCGATCGGGTCAGCCGGATTGGCATTCGGCCCCGTCGCACAGCCGGCCAGCATCGTGGCGCCTGCAGCCACAGCCAGCGCAAAGCCGCGCAGCATTTGGATGGATGTTGTTATTTTCATGGCTTAGTGCTCCCGCTACCCTCGGCCGGCTTGGTTCCGCCGGCACTGCCATTCGCGCTGCCGGCACCGGCATCCGCGGCCTTGCTATAGAGGAACTGGCTGATCAGGTTTTCCAGCACCACCGCCGACTGCGTCATGGTGATCTTGCTGCCGCTGGCAAGCATGGCCGAGTCGCCGCCCGGTTCAATGCCAATGTATTGCTCACCGAGCAGACCCGAGGTCAGGACCTTGGCCGAACTGTCTCTCGGAAACTGATAGCGCTGATCCATGTCGAGCACCGCGATGGCCTGGTAGCTCTTGTCATCGAACAGTATCTGCGACACACGGCCGACCACCACACCCGAACTCTTGACCGGCGCCCGCACCTTCAACCCGCCGATATTGTCGAAGGCCGCCTTCACCTGGTAAGTCTTGGCAAACGAGAACGAACTCATATTGCCCGCTTTGAGCGCCAGGAACAGCAGCGCAATGATGCCCACCAGAACGAACAGGCCGACCCAGAAATCGAGGACGCTTTTACGCATGATCTTTTCTCGTTGAACGCTAACGACAACCGGCGGCTCAGCTGAACATCAGCGCCGTGAGCACGAAATCCAGCGCCAGCACGGTGAGCGACGCGATCACCACCGTCCGGGTAGTCGCGCGCGAGACGCCTTCCGGCGTGGCCTTCGCCTCATAACCCTGATACAGCGCAATGAAGGTGACCGCCACACCAAACACGACACTCTTGATGACGCCGTTGAGCACGTCGTCCATGACATCGACGCCGGCCTGCATCTGCGACCAGAACGCGCCGGGGTCCACACCAATCAGTCCGACCCCGACGAAGTATCCGCCCAAAATACCCACCGCACTGAAAATCGCGGCCAGCAACGGCATGGCGATGAAGCCCGCCCAGAAACGCGGCGCCAGCACGCGGGCCAGCGGATCGACTGCCATCATTTCCATGGCGATCAGCTGCTCGCCGGCTTTCATCAGGCCAATCTCGGCCGTGAGCGACGTACCGGCGCGACCGGCAAACAGCAGGGCCGTCACCACCGGCCCCAGCTCGCGCACCAGCGACAGCGCCACTAGCAAACCCAGCGCCTGCTCGGAGCCGTAGCGGTTAAGCGTGTTGTAGCCCTGCAAACCAAGCACGAAGCCAACGAACAGACCCGACACAGCAATGATGATGAACGAATCATTGCCGATGAAGCGCAGTTGCTCGAGCACCAGGCGCGGGCGACGGAGCACGTCGCCCGAAGCGCCAATGAGCGAAATCAACGTGCGTGCGGCATAGCCGAAGCGGCTGATCAGCACCAGAACAAAGCGGCCGATGGTGGAAATCATCGTGCGCCTCCGCTCTTGCCCAGACCGAAGTCATCTGCCAGCGGTGCCCCGGGATAGTGGAACGGCACGGGACCGTCCGCCTCTCCGTGCACGAACTGACGGACGAACGGATCGGTCGATGCGGTCAGCTCAGCCGGCGTGCCTGCGGCAGCAATGCCACCGTTGGCAATGAAGTAGACGTAATCGGCAATGTGGAACGTCTCCTGCACGTCGTGCGAGACGATGATGCTGGTCGCGCCGAGCGCGTCGTTCAGCTTGCGGATGAGCGACGCGGTCAGGCCCAGCGAGATCGGGTCCAGCCCAGCGAACGGCTCGTCATAGAGGATGAGCGACGGATCCAGCGCAATCGCCCGCGCCAGCGCCACGCGCCGGGCCATGCCGCCGGAAATTTCCGAAGGCATCAGGTCGCGCGCACCGCGCAGGCCGACGGCGTTCAGCTTCATCAGCACCAGATCGCGGATGAGCAGTTCGGGCAGTTCGGTATGTTCGCGCAGTGGAAATGCCACATTGTCGAACACGGACAGATCGGTGAACAACGCCCCGAACTGGAACAGCATGCCCATCTGGCGGCGCGCAGCGTACAGCGCGCGCTTGTCCATGGCGCCGATGTCCTGGCCGTGCACGCGTACAGTGCCGGCGGCAGCGGCCACTTGGCCGCCAATCAACCGCAGAATCGTCGTCTTGCCGCAGCCCGAGCCGCCCATGACGGCCACCACGCTGCCCTTGGGCACGCGCATGCACAGGCCGGACAGGATGCGCCGCGCGCCTGGCTGATAGGCGAAATCGACCTGATCGAGTTCGACAACGGCGTTGGAAGGCTGGGTGGACACGGTGGAGATCGGTGCAGAGGGCTCGGCAGGTTGGCGGCTTCATGCTGCCGCATCTCGTTGTCTTGACTACCGCTGGCTCGCCAACAGACGCAGCTTCGCGCGGCCCGCCATTATAGGTGGAAACCCGCGTAGCCCGTCAGTCACGCCGTGCTTACCGACAGTTTGTGTGGCTTGTTCGCCGCGCTGGGGGTTTCCGGGTCTTGCGGGGCTGCTGAAAGTGGTGCGCCTGCGCAGCTGGCGTTGGTACCTGCAGGCGACAGCAGGAGCAGCCTACTCGCCGCTATCCAGCCGTAGGTCGGCTTGGCGAATCACCCCCTGCCAGTGCGTGGCGTCATGGCGCACGGTCTGGGCGAACGTGTCGGGGGCATCCCATTCGGGTTCGAAGCCGCCGGCACGCAACGTAGCGCGGACATCACCTGAAGCGACGGCGCGCCGCAATTCGGCCGCCGCGCGCATCGAGAAAGACCGGGGAGTGCGTGCCGGCATGAAGGAGCCGATCCAGGCGCTGCGATCAAATCCGGCGAGACCGCCTTCGCGCAGGGTCGGCACAGCGGGTGCGAAACGCGAGCGAGCCCCTCCCGTCACCCCGAGCAACCGTAGCTGGCCATTGGCCGCGGCGGCCGCCACACTCGGATAGCAGGCGAAACACGCCGTCATGCGCCCAGCCAGGATCTGTTGCACGAGCCCTGCTTCACCGCGGACGGCCACATGCGGCGCATGGAATGCGTAGTCGCGCACAAACTGCTCGGCGACAAGGTGCGACCACGTGCCGACGATATCCGAGCCGCAATTGACCGTGACGGACTCACCGCTCGCCTGCGCGAGCAGATCGGTCACGGAATAGATCGGCAAGCGCGCATCGACCGCGAGAAACAGGGGCAGCGTGGCCACCATCGCGACCGGCTGGAAATCGCGCAGCGGGTCATACGACGCCGGCTCGAGCGCGGGCTGGGCGACGAACGTGGTCTGCTGGAGCAGCAACGTATGGCCATCGGAGGGCGCGCGGGCGACGGCCTCGCCGGCGGCCATGCCATTGGCTGCCGGGCGATCCTCGACGCCCACCTCGCGGCCGACCTGCTGCTGCAGTTGCGTCGCGAGTGCGCGCGCCAGTGCATCGAACGCGCTGCCTTCCGCCGCCGGCACGACCAGACGCAGCGGTTGCGACGGATAGCCTTGCAGCAAAGCACGCGCGGGCGACGCCAGCATCGCCGGCAGCATGCCAAGCCACGCAAGCGCTCGCCTCCGCTGCCGATCCGGCACATCGGGCGCGTGGGGCACATCTGCACGCACATTGCGGGCGCGAGGTCGCATGAGGCAGTTGGGGATCACGGGGAAATCTCATTCTAGAAATCCGCCTGTCCGCCCTGCACTCATGTAAACCATGTCGACGTAAACCATGAGGCATGACGCTTGTGCCTCAGCAAACGCGGCACAAACAAAAAGGCCCGCCGAGGCAGGCGGGCCTGAGTCAAACGGTCAACCGCGTGGTCAGCGCGGCAGGTCCGAATGACCCATGAGAAACGCATCAACCGAGCGGGCAGCCTGGCGGCCTTCCCGGATCGCCCACACGACGAGCGACTGGCCACGGCGCACATCGCCGGCAGCGAACACCTTCGGCACGTTGGTGGCGTAGGCGTTGTCGCCTTCGGTGGCGGCACGCGCGTTGTTGCGCGCGTCCTTCGTCACGCCAAAGGCATCCAGCAAGCCGCCGACCGGGTTGGTAAAGCCCATCGCCAGCAGCACGAGATCGGCCTTGAGCGTGAACTCGCTGCCTGCCACCTCGACCATCTTGCCGTCCTTCCACTCCAGGCGCACGGCGGTGAGGCCCGTCACGCGGCCGTTCTCGCCGATGAGCGCCTTGGTGGCGACCGACCAGTCGCGCTGGCAACCTTCATCATGCGACGACGACGTGCGCAGCTTGATCGGCCAGTACGGCCACACCAGCGGCTTGTTCTCTTCTTCGGGCGGACGCGGCAGCAGTTCAAACTGCGTGACCGATGCGGCGCCGTGGCGGTTGGACGTGCCCACGCAGTCCGAGCCCGTGTCGCCGCCGCCGATCACGATAACGTGCTTGCCATCGGCGCGGATCGGGTTCGGCGCATCGCCGGCCACTTCCTTGTTCTGCGGGATCAGGAATTCGAGCGCGTAATGCACGCCATCCAGATCACGGCCGGGCACCGGCAGATCGCGCGGCACTTCCGAACCGCCCGTCAGCACCACGGCGTCGAATTGCTTGAGGATATCTTCCGCGGCGATGGTCTCGCGGGCATCGTTGGTGATGCCGGCCGGAACCGTCTTGTCGCCCACCATCACACCGGTGCGGAACGTCACGCCCTCGGCTTCCATCTGCTGCATGCGGCGGTCGATCTGCGCCTTCTCCAGCTTAAAGTCGGGGATGCCGTAGCGCAGCAGGCCGCCAATGCGGTCATTCTTTTCGAACAGCGTCACGTCGTGCCCGGCGCGTGCCAGTTGCTGCGCCGCGGCCATGCCAGCGGGGCCGGAGCCCACCACGGCCACGGTCTTGCCGGTCTTGTGCTTCGGCACTTGCGGCGTCACCCAGCCTTCTTCCCAGGCCTTGTCGATGATGGCGTGCTCGATCGACTTGATGCCGACCGGCAGCTCGTTGATACCCAGCGTGCAAGCCGCTTCGCACGGTGCGGGACAGATGCGGCCCGTGAACTCGGGGAAATTGTTGGTCGAGTGCAGCACTTCAATCGCGGTCTTCCAGTCCTGGCGATATACCAGGTCGTTGAAGTCCGGGATGATGTTGTTGACCGGGCAGCCGTTGTTGCAGAACGGAATGCCGCAGTCCATGCAGCGTGCGCCCTGAATCTTGGCTTCGTTGTCCGCCAGCGCGAACACGAATTCCTTGTAATGCTTCACGCGCGCTTCGGGCGCTTCGTATGCCTCGTTCTGGCGGGGAAATTCGAGAAAACCAGTCGCCTTGCCCATGGTGTCCTTCCTGTCTCGACCTTGCCGGCACAGCGGTGCTGGCGAGGCGTCGAGCCTGTCTTGTGAGGTTGCGTTGTATTTAGTGGCGGCGGGCGCCGATCATCGATCGACCACCCGCCAAGTCGCTTGGAATCAGGTTCAGGCGGCGATCTGTTCGCGGCCCGCTTCCTGTTCCCGCTCGTACATCTCGGTCAGTGCACGCTTGTACTCGGTCGGGAAGACCTTGACGAAACGACGGCGCGCATTGTTCCAGTCGGCCAGCAGTTCCTTGGCACGCTCAGAGCCGGTGTAGCGGAAGTGCTTTTCCACCAGCGCCTTGAGCAGTTGCTCGTCGAGCACGCGCTCGCCGTTCACCTTGTGCCAGGTCGACGGCGTGTGGGCCTTCTCCTGGTCGGCCGCCGAAAGCACGGATTCCAGCGCCACCATTGCCGTGTTGCAGCGCTTGTCGAACAGGCCGTCTTCGTCATAGACGTAAGCCACGCCGCCCGACATGCCTGCCGCGAAGTTGCGGCCGGTGGCACCGAGCACGACAACCGTGCCGCCGGTCATGTATTCGCAGCCGTGGTCGCCCGTGCCTTCCACCACCGTGGTGGCGCCGGAGTTGCGCACCGCGAAGCGCTCGCCGGCCACGCCGTTGAAGAACGCCTCACCAGCCAGCGCACCGTACAGCACGGTGTTGCCGACGATGATGTTGTTGGTCGGCTCACCGCGGAACTCGTGCGGCGGACGCACGATCACGCGGCCGCCCGACAGGCCCTTGCCCACGTAGTCGTTGCCGTCGCCCACCAGGTCCAGCGTGATGCCATGCGCCAGGAACGCGCCGAACGACTGGCCGGCCGTGCCCTGCATCTGCACGTGGATCGAGTCATCGGGCAAACCCTCGTGGCCATAACGCTTGGCGACTTCTCCCGAGAGCATCGCGCCGACCGTGCGGTTGACGTTGCGCACCGGCTGGATGAACGAAACACGCTCGCCTTTCTCCAGCGCAGCCTTGGACTTCTCGATGAGCTGGTGATCCAGTGCACGATCCAGACCGTGGTCTTGCACATCGACCTGGTAGCACGGCTCGCCTTCCTTCTTGGCCGGCTGGTAGAAGATGCGCGCGAAGTCCAGGCCGCGGGCCTTCCAGTGTTCGATACCGGCCTTTGTGTCCAGCAGGTCGGCGCGGCCGATCAGTTCGTTGAACGTGCGGATGCCCAGTTGCGCCATGATTTCGCGCACTTCCTCGGCCACGAAGAAGAAGTAGTTCACCACGTGCTCAGGTTTGCCCGAGAACTTCTTGCGCAGCACCGGATCCTGCGTCGCCACGCCCACCGGGCAGGTGTTCAGGTGGCACTTGCGCATCATGATGCAGCCTTCGACGACCAGCGGGGCGGTCGCAAAGCCGAATTCGTCAGCGCCCAGCAGCGCGCCGATCACAACGTCGCGCCCGGTCTTCATCTGGCCGTCAGCCTGCACGCGGATGCGGTTGCGCAGGCCGTTGAGCATCAGCGTCTGCTGCGTCTCGGCCAGGCCCAGTTCCCAGGGCGTACCGGCGTGTTTGATCGACGACCACGGCGAGGCGCCCGTGCCACCGTCATGACCGGCGATCACCACGTGGTCTGCCTTGGCCTTGGCGACACCTGCCGCCACCGTACCCACGCCGACTTCCGACACCAGCTTGACCGACACGTCCGAACGCGGGTTCACGTTCTTCAGATCGTGGATGAGCTGCGCCAGATCTTCAATCGAATAGATATCGTGGTGTGGCGGCGGCGAGATCAGGCCCACGCCCGGCACTGCATAACGCAGCTTGCCGATGTAATCCGTCACCTTGTGGCCGGGCAGTTGACCGCCCTCGCCGGGCTTGGCGCCCTGCGCCATCTTGATCTGGATCTGATCAGCCGACGCCAGGTACTCGGCCGTCACGCCAAAGCGGCCCGAGGCTACCTGCTTGATTTTCGAGCGCAGCGAATCGCCCTCTTGCAGTTCCAGATCGCGCTCGACCACTTCGCGGCCGATCACGTCCGACAGCTTCGTGCCCTGCTTGATGGGAATGCCGCGCAGTTCGTTGCGATAACGGCGCTCGTCTTCACCGCCTTCGCCCGTGTTCGACTTGCCGCCGATACGGTTCATCGCCACGGCCAGCGTGGTGTGCGCTTCCGTGCTGATCGAACCCAGCGACATGGCGCCGGTCGCGAAGCGCTTGACGATCTCCTTGGCCGGTTCGACTTCTTCCAGCGGAATCGCGCGCGCCGGGTCCACCTTGAACTCGAACAGGCCGCGCAGCGTCATGTGGCGCTTGCTCTGATCGTTGATCAGGTTCGCGTATTCCTTGTACGTCTGGTACGAATTCGCGCGCGTCGCATGCTGCAGCTTGGCGATCGAATCCGGCGTCCACATGTGCTCTTCGCCGCGGACGCGGTAGGCGTATTCGCCGCCGGCGTCCAGCATGTTCGCCAGCACCGGTGCATCGCCAAAGGCGTCGCGGTGCAGGCGCAGCGCCTCTTCAGCCACCTCGAAGATGCCGATGCCGCCCACGTTGGATGCCGTGCCCTGGAAGTACTTGTCGACCAGTTCGCGCGACAGGCCGATCGCTTCGAAGATCTGCGCGCCGGTGTACGACATGTACGTCGAGATGCCCATCTTGGACATTACCTTGTGCAGGCCCTTGCCGATCGCCTTGGTGAAGTTGTAGATGGCCTTCTCGGCCGTCAGACCCAGACTCGGCGCGAGTTCGGCCAGCGTTTCCATTGCCAGGTACGGGTGCACGGCTTCTGCACCGTAGCCGGCCAGCAGTGCGAAGTGGTGCACTTCACGGGCCGAACCTGTTTCAACGACCAGACCCGTGCTCGTGCGCAAGCCCTTGTCCACCAGGTGATGGTGGATGGCAGACGTGGCCAGCAGCGCGGGAATCGCGGCCTGCTTCTCGTCGACCGCGCGGTCCGAAACGATCAGGATGTTGTAGCCCGACTTGACCGCATCGACAGCCTCGGCGCACAGCGAAGCCAGGCGCGCTTCGATGCCTTCCTTGCCCCACGCCACCGGATAGCAGATGTCCAGCTCGTAAGCCATGAACTTGCCGCCGGTGTAGTGCTCGATGTTGCGGATCTTCGCCATGTCCTTGAAGTCCAGCACGGGCTGGCTCACTTCAAGGCGCATCGGCGGGTTGATGTTGTTCAGCTCAAGCAGGTTCGGCTTCGGCCCGATGAACGAGACGAGCGACATCACCACGTTTTCGCGGATCGGGTCGATCGGCGGGTTCGTGACCTGCGCGAACAGTTGCTTGAAGTAGTTGTAGAGCGTCTTGTTCTTCGAGGACAGCACGGCCAGCGGGCTGTCGTTGCCCATAGAGCCGGCGGCCTCTTCGCCGTTGGCGGCCATCGGGGCCATCAGGAACTTGACGTCTTCCTGGGTGTAGGCAAACGCCTGCTGACGGTCAAGCAGCTTGGCGGCCGGCTTGGTCTCGGCGGCCACGTCTTCAGGCTTGGCTTCCAGCTCGTCGAGCTTGATGCGCACGGCATCAATCCAGCTCTTGTACGGCTTGGCGTTGGCCAGATTGTCCTTGAGTTCCTTGTCGTCGATGATGCGGCCCTGCTCCATGTCGATCAGGAACATCTTGCCCGGCTGCAGACGCCACTTCTTGACGATGCGGGACTCGGGAATCGGCAGCACGCCGGCTTCCGAAGCCATCACGACCATGTCGTCATCGGTCACGTAATAACGCGCCGGACGCAGGCCGTTACGGTCGAGCGTTGCGCCGATCTGGCGGCCGTCGGTAAAGCAGATGGCGGCGGGGCCGTCCCACGGCTCCATCATCGCGGCATGGTATTCGTAGAAGGCGCGACGATTGTCGTCCATCAGCGTGTGTTGTTCCCACGCTTCCGGAATCATCATCATCATCGCCTGGGCCAGCGGATAGCCCGCCATCGTCAGCAGTTCGAGGCAGTTGTCGAACGAAGCCGTATCGGATTGGCCCGGATAGATCAGCGGCCACAGCTTGGGCAGGTCATCGCCCAGCACCGGCGACGAGATGCCGCCCGTACGTGCGTTGATCCAGTTGACGTTGCCCTTGACGGTGTTGATTTCGCCGTTGTGCGCAACCATGCGGTACGGGTGCGCCAGTTCCCATGCAGGGAACGTGTTGGTCGAGAAACGCTGGTGCACCAGCGCAAGCGCCGACACCGTGCGCGGATCAGCCAGATCCTGGTAGTACCGGCCGACCTGTTCGCAAAGCAGCAGGCCCTTGTAGACGATCGTGCGCGCCGACATCGAGGGCACGAAGTATTCTTTGCCGTGCTTGAGCTTGAGCGCCTGGATGGCGTGGCTGGCGGTCTTGCGGATCACGTACAGCTTCCGCTCCAGCGCGTCGGTGGTCATGATGTCGCGGCCGCGCCCGATGAAGATCTGGCGGATCACCGGCTCGGTCTTCTGCACCGTCGGCGACATCGGCATGGTCTTGTCGACCGGAACATCGCGCCAGCCCAGCACAACCTGGCCTTCCAGACGCACGGTGCGCTCAAGTTCCTGCTCACAGGCCAGGCGCGAAGCGTGTTCCTTCGGCAGGAAGATCATGCCGACGCCGTATTCGCCGGCCGGCGGCAGGTTGATACCCTGCTTGGCCATTTCTTCACGGAAGAACTGGTCGGGAATCTGCAGCAGGATGCCTGCGCCGTCGCCCATCAGCGGGTCAGCGCCCACAGCGCCCCGGTGGTCGAGGTTGTGCAGGATGCGCAAGCCCTGCTGGACGATCTCGTGGCTCTTCTTGCCCTTGATGTGGGCGACGAAGCCGACGCCGCAAGCGTCGTGTTCATTGGTCGGGTCGTACAGACCCTGGGCCGACGGCGTGATGGGGAAGGAATGTTGTTCCACGGCGATCTTCCGAGGTTGTAGGTACAACGCGCCGCAGAAGGCCCTCGCGATCGTGCGGATGCGAAGGCAGACAGGCAATGGCGCGCCGCACCATGAATGCGGGGTGAAACGAATATAAAAGAGTGGCCCGTAACAGGCAAAATTTTTTAAATGGGGTCGGAGTAAATTAATAAATGCGTAGTCTCAGTGCGGGCTTTTTAATAGGGACAGATTAAAACCGCCCGAATCGATGCGCCCATACATGACAGCGCCGCCATCCCGCTATTCGGTGCGCGCGCTGCCCTCCGCTTCCACCGCCGTGGTTTGGCGCGGCGGCCGCCCCTTGGGCAATGGCGCAACGCGACGGCCTCCGGTGCGCGCAAGTGTCGCGAGAAACGCCTCATTGCCGAGCGGCCAACCACTGTGCACATGCTGGCGAATCTGCGCGAACTGGTCGGAGCCCAAACCTTCATGCCACAACGTTCGGTAGCGCGACTGGCGCTCAAAAGGCGTGTTGCCAAGGCGCCAGTAACAGAAGTGGTCACTCACCCACGGAATGGATTGAATGCCGACGTGGTGACGATACGTGCTCCATCGATCTTCTTCCGGCGTGCTGACGAGCCCCGCGCGCACCGCGTTCGATTCCACATACAACAGGATCGGCAGCACCCACTCGGCGGGGTCCAGTACCGTCGATCGGAAACGCCCTTCCCACAACGTGCCGCTGCGATCCGCCGCAGCGTTGAAGTAGCGCGTATAGCGCCGTCCCACAGCCTGCAGCGTTCGCGAAAGACTGTCCGCCACCTTGGGTGTCCCCACCAGATGGACGTGATTCGGCATCAGCGAAAACCCATGGATGGCGAAGTCATGCTCGCGGGCGGCCATGCGCAGCGTGTCGAGATAGAACGCGTAGTCGTCGTCGCCGCGGAAAACGGTCTGGCGATTGTTGCCGCGCTGCAACACGTGCACCGGGACATCGATTGGGCTGAGACGAGGCAGGCGAGCCATGGAAAAACGGGTGGAGAAAAGCGCCATCGTAGCCGGAGCGCGTGAATCTGTCCCCAATTTTTAGGGCGCAAACGCTTGCATAGCGCTGTCGTCGGGGCGCAACGGAGAAGTTTGCGTGCCGTCAAATCGGCGGCCCTATGCGCTATCGACGACTGGTCCAACTTGATCCCAAGCAAATCGGCCGGGCGACTTCCCCGCGAGACTGGCTCCCACTACATCACAAGACGACACGAGAGGGAGCGATTGATGGCTTTTCACCGCCTAGCCGTTGTAGCTGTTGCCGCCGGAATGCTTGCCGCCGGGTTCAGCCAGGCCGCCTTTGCGCAGGGCACGGATTTGCCGCCGGCCTCCGGTAATTGGATGGTACGTCTGCGCGCCGTCAACCTGACAGCCGCCAACAAATCCGATCCGGTGCCTGCACTGGCCATTCCGGCTGACGCCATTCAGATCAACAACAAGGTCCTGCCCGAACTGGACATCTCGTATTTCTTTACGCCACATCTGGCCGCCGAGCTGATCCTGACTTACCCGCAACAGCAGGACGTCACGGTCATGCGAAGCGCGCTGGGCGGCCCCACCAAGATCGGCAGTTTCCGCCACTTGCCGCCCATCCTGACGATGCAGTATCACTTCACGCCCGAGTCGCGCTTCAAGCCGTACGTGGGCGCCGGCATCAACTACACGCGCATCTCGAATGTCGATCTCCAGGTGCCCGGCGTTGGTTCGCTGGACCTCAGCAAGAACAGCTTCGGCCCCGCGCTGCAGGTCGGCTTCGACTATCGCCTGACCGAACGCCTCTACTTCAACGTCGACCTGAAGAAGACCTGGATCAGCGCCGACGTGAAGATGGGCGGCCAGACCATCAGCAAAGTCAAGGTTGACCCGTGGCTGCTGGGCGTCGGCCTGGGCTATCGCTTTTAAGGGAGGACGATCAGCGAACTGACACTGTCCTGATCGACTTTTACCGACGTGCCGCAGGGGCCGTCGACGGCGGGGGCGCTCGTCGGCGGTGGTTGGCGCGTTCGGCCCGGCATGCGTTGGGGCGGCCGGGCATTTTTTTTGGGCGCTCGGTTTAGATCCGCTGCCTGATGGTTAGGGAGCCAAGCGAGCGAGTGGCCGCCCCACCGGCGCCGTCGCTCAAACTGCATCCACCGCAAAGATGCGGCGATGCTCCTTGATGGCATAGCGATCCGTCATGCCGGCAATGTAATGCGCAATCCAGCGCGGCTGCTCTTCAGGGTTGGCTTTTGCCTGGTATTGCGGCGGCAGCAGACGCGGGTCATCCATGAACGCGCCGAACAGATCGTCGATGATGCGGCGTGCCTTGGCCGCCATGCGCATCACGAGGTAATGCCGATACAGGTTATCGAACAGGAAACGCTTGAGCGCGCGCGCCTCTTCGCGCATCGGCTCGGAGAACGCAACAAGCGGCGGCGCGGCGCGCACATCGTCGATGCATTGCGGCGCCACTTCAGCGATGCCCGTGCGCGTGGTGCCGATCAGATCGACGATCAGCGCGTTGATGATGCGACGAATGGTTTCGTTGATCAGGCGTCGGCCGCTAACGTCCGGAAATGCCGCCTCGGCTTCGCGCCGATGGATGGCCCACAGCGGCACGTCTTCGAGTTGCTCCAGCGTAATCAGGCCGGAGCGTAGGCCGTCGTCGATGTCGTGGTTGTTGTACGCGACCTCATCGGCGAGGTTGGCGAGCTGCGCCTCCAGCGAAGGCTGCTGCCCTTCGAGAAAGCGCCGCCCCAAGTCACCCAGCGTCGCCGCGTTATTGCGGGAACAATGCTTGAGGATGCCCTCGCGCGTTTCGAACGTCAGGTTCAGCCCGTCGAAACCGCCGTAGCGCTCTTCCAGCCGATCGACCACGAGCAGGCTCTGCAGGTTGTGCTCGAACCCGCCGTACGGCTTCATGCAATCGTTCAGCGCATCCTGCCCGGCATGGCCGAACGGCGTGTGGCCCAGATCATGTGCCAACGAAATCGCTTCGACGAGATCCTCGTTCAGGCGCAGGCTGCGCGCGATCGAACGGGCGATCTGCGCGACTTCCAGACTGTGCGTGAGCCGCGTCCGGAACAGGTCGCCCTCGTGATTCACGAAGACCTGCGTCTTGTATTCGAGCCGGCGGAAAGCGGTGCTGTGGATGATGCGATCGCGGTCACGCTGGAACTCGGTGCGCGACGTGGACGGCGGCTCGGCGTGGACGCGGCCGCGCGTCTGCGCCGAATGCGCGGCGTAGGGAGCGAGAGGGCCTTCGAGATCGAACGGCGCGGACGGCACATCAAATCGGTCGTTCATCGGGCCATCTCGTCTCGTATCAGGCGATGGGTGCTTCGGTCGGTGGTCGCAGGACGGCGTGCTGCAAGGTGGCGCGCAAGTCCGCATCGGGCACCGCGGTCACGAAAGCCTGGCCCAGCTTGCGCAGCAGCACGAACTTGATCTCGCCGGCTTCGGCCTTCTTGTCGACGCGCATCAGGTCGATGAAGCGATCAACGCCGAGGTCCGGCGCCACCGTCGGCAGGTTCGCCGCACGCGTGAGCGCGGTGATGCGGTTGCGCGTGTCGATGTCGATAAAGCCCAGTCGATGCGACAGATCCGCCGCCATCACCATGCCACAGCCGACGGCTTCGCCGTGCAGCCATTCACCGTAGCCCAGGCCGGCCTCGATGGCGTGGCCAAAGGTGTGACCGAAATTGAGGGTGGCACGCAGGCCGGTCTCGCGCTCATCCTGTGCCACGACTGCGGCCTTGATGCGCACCGAGCCACGCACGGCTTCGGCCATCAGGCCGGTATCGCAACCGTTGAGACCCTTGATGTTTTGCTCGATCCAGGCGAAGTACCCCGCATCGGCGATTGCGCCATGCTTGATGACCTCGGCCATACCGGCCGCCAGCTCTCGGGCAGGCAACGTGCGCAGCGTATCGATATCGGCCAGCACCGCCTGCGGCTGGTGGAACGCGCCGATCATGTTTTTGCCCAGCGGGTGGTTGATGCCCGTCTTGCCGCCCACCGAAGAGTCGACTTGTGAGAGCAGCGTCGTCGGCACCTGGATGAACGGCACACCGCGCATGTAGCAGGCGGCGGCAAAGCCGGTCATGTCGCCGACAACGCCGCCGCCCAGCGCGATCAGCGTGGTCTTGCGATCCGCACCCGCCTTCAACAGCGCATCAAAGATGCGGTTGAGCGTGTCCCACTTCTTGAACGATTCCCCATCAGGCAATACAACCGTGTCGACCGCCTTGCCGAGCGAACGAATGGCCGCTTCGACCTTCGCCGCATACAACGGTGCGACGGTCTCGTTGGTGACGATCACGGCACGCGCGCCGCGAATGTGTGGGGCAAACAACTCGGCCTTGGACAACAGCCCCGAGCCGATATGGATCGGATAGGCGCGATCGCCAAGGTCAACATCAACGGTAATCATGACTGTGGGGAGACTTGCGAGGAGGTGGAAGAGCCTGCGGGCGGAGCCACAATGCCGGCCACTTCGAGTTGCATCAAGACCATATTAACAAGCTGCGCGACGGTGGGCTTGCCGGTTTCGATGACGAAATGCGCCACGTCACGGTACAGCGGATCGCGGATCGCATGCAGCTCCTCCAGCTTGGCGCGCGGGTTCTCTGTCTGCAGCAGCGGCCGGTTCTTGTCGTGGCGCGTGCGCAGATACAGGTCATGCGGATTGGCGCGCAGGTAGATCACCGTGCCACGCTCGCGCAGGAACGCCCGGTTTTCGGCCCGCAACACGGCGCCCCCACCCGTGGCGATGACCACGCCATCGCGCGCGGTCAGCTCGTCGATCATGTGGGTTTCTCGATCGCGAAAGCCCACCTCACCTTCGTGCTCGAAAATAACCGGCACGCGCACGCCGCACCGCGCCTCGATCTCATGGTCGGAGTCGAAGAACGGCAGATCGAGCCGGCGCGCCACCGCCCGGCCGACCGTGGTCTTGCCCGCGCCCATCAAGCCGACGAAAAATACGTTCGAAACAGACAAAATCACGTGAAATCAGGAATTTGAGCCTGATTGTAGTGGCATTTGGACGCCATCCCGCACAAACCCCGCCGCAGGACACAAAAAAGCCCGGCGCTCCATTCAGGAGGCCGGGCCTTTTGAGCGAAACGCCGCCGTGGGTTACTTCAGCGACAGTTGATCGGACAGCACACGCGGCGTCAGGAAGACCAGCAGCTCGGTGCGGTTGTTGATCTTGCTCGTGCTCTTGAACAGATTGCCGAGTACCGGAATGTCGCCTAGAAGCGGCACCTTGTTGATGTCGGTCCGCTCGTTCTGCGTGTAGATACCGCCGATCACGACCGTGCCGCCATTCTCGACCAGCACCTGCGTCTGCACGTGCTTGGTGTCAATGGCGAAGCCGTTGGTGGTCTGGATACCTACGCTGTCCTTGTTGACGTCCACATCCAGGAAGATGTTGCCGTCCGGCGTGATCTTGGGCGTCACTTCCAGCTTCAGGTTGGCCTTCTTGAACGACACCGAAGTCGCACCGGAAGACGTCGCCTGCTGGTACGGAATCTCAGTACCTTGCTCGATCAGCGCCTTGATGTTGTCGGCAGTGACCACGCGCGGGCTGGAGACGATCTTGCCGCGGCCGTCAGCTTCCAGCGCAGA
The DNA here is from genome assembly GCF_038440115.1 of Ralstonia sp. OTU4908. Classification (NCBI taxonomy): domain Bacteria; kingdom Pseudomonadati; phylum Pseudomonadota; class Betaproteobacteria; order Burkholderiales; family Burkholderiaceae; genus Ralstonia; species Ralstonia sp. OTU4908. Next base: position 101,084 of record NZ_JASATD010000009.1, read on the forward strand.
CAGCTCCAGCGCCAGGAAGCGGCCGGCACCGGCGTTAAACAGGCTCACGGCCACGCTGGCTGCGTTCACGCCGTTGATGCCATTGGCGGGGAAGCTGATCGCCGGGCTGTTGTCCCACGTGGCACCCTGCGTAATCGGCGACACCACGTTGGTGTAGGTATTGCCGTAACCAGCGCCATTCGTCTTCGACGCGAAGCCCAGCTTCGCACCCAAGTTGCGGCTGAACGTGTCGTCCGCCTCGACGATGCGCGCCTCGATCATCACCTGGCGAACCGGGATGTCGATCTTCAAGAGGAAGGCCTGCACCTCTTCAAGCTTGCTCGGGATGTCGGAGACGAACAGTTGATTCGTCCGCGTATCCGCGGTGAGCGAGCCGCGCTTGGACAGGATCCGGGAAGTCGCGACACCGCCAGCGACACCGCCTGCCCCACCCGCGGCGCCGGCACCCAGCAGCATGTTGCGCACATCCCCAGCGCTTTGGTAGTTCAGGCGGAACACCTGGCTGCGCAGTGGCTCCAGCTCGGTCACTTGCTGCTGCGACTCAAGCTCGGCCTTTTCCTTCGTGGCCAGCTCACCGCGCGGGGCAACCCACAGGACGTTGCCGTTGCGACGCGATGCCAGCCCCTTCGAATCGAGCACGATCTGCAGTGCCTGATCCCAGGGCACATCTTTCAGGCGCAGCGAAAGGGTGCCCGTCACGCTATCGCTGGTCACGATGTTGAGGTTCGTGAAGTCGGCGAAGACTTGCAGCAGCGAACGCACATCGATGTTCTGGAAGTTCAGCGACAGGCGCTCACCGCGGTAGCCGGGGCCAGAAATCAGCTTGTTCGGGTCTTCCTTGGTCGGACGCACCTCCACCACGAACTGCGTGTCGGTCTGGTACGAGCTGTATTGCCAGTTACCGCGCGGCTCGATGATCAGGCGTGCACCTGTGCCGTTGTCGGTGGCACGCATGGCCTGCACCGGCGTGCCGAAATCGCTCACGTCATAGCGACGGCGCAGCGACTGTGGCAGCGTCGCACCGACGAAGTCCACGACGAGGTTCTGGCCTTGCTGGGCGATGTTGATCGCCGAGTTGGCAGTCGACAGATCGACCACCACGCGGCCAGCAAGGTCCTCGCCACGGCGGAAATCAACATTGCGCACCGCCGGGCGCTCAGCGCCCGCGACGGGTGCCGGGGCCGAGAATGTCGGCGCCGCGACAGCCGCCGCCACTGGCGCAGCTTCCAGCGTCAGTACGTACTGGTTGCCACGCACCTCCGACTTGTATTGCGTCTGGCGCGATAGATCGAGCACGACGCGGGTACGGTCGCCGATCTGCACGACGTTCGCCGAACGCAGCAGCTTGCCGCCGTACTGGTAATTGGCGCGGCCCTGCGCGAAGCTGGCCCCGAAGAAGTCGATGGCGATACGCGCAGGCTGCTGCGTGCTGAACTCCACCGGTTTCTGCGTCGGCGCGCTCTTGAGCGTGACCGTCACCACGGTGGATTCACCGGCCGTGGCCTGCTCCACCTTTTCGATCGTGTTGCCGGAGACGGCCGCCGCAGGCGCTGCCTGCTGGGCGACCGCCTGACCGGCCACCATGAACAGGCACAGCGAAAGCCATGCCACCGCGCCCCCCCGGGCCACTCGGGCTGCCTGCGACAGGCCGCCCTTCACAAGACGCATCGTCATTGCGCGCTCTCCTGAACTTTCAGGGTCGTCATTTTTTCTTTCCATTCGGTCGTGCCTTCGCGCACCAGCTCACGCAGGGTGAGTTCCTGGTCTCCGATGCGGAGGATGCGACCATAGTTTTGTCCGATGTACTGCCCCACATGCACATGCTGCGTCTTGTCCCCGACAGACACGACGGCTTCCGTCTCGCCATTGCGCTTCATCGTCCCGACCAGCTTGAAGGCTTCCAGCGGATAGTCTTCCAGCGGCTCGCGACGGCGATTCGGTTCCGGCGATTCGTTTTGCGCGCGCGAAAGTTCTGCCACCTTTTGCACACTGAACGGATCAGTCTGCTTGGTGGTCGTGTATTCGCGCGGCGCGTAAGGCTTGGGTTCGGGCAGCGGCGGCACGGTCGTACTGACGCTCTGGCGCGCTTGCTGCATCCATTGCTGCAATTCATCGTCTTCGCTCGCGCCGCAGGCCGTCAGCACGACGGCCAGGCACAGCGGCGACAGACGCAGAACATGCGACATGCGGCGACGGCTCATGGTGCGGCCCCTCATTTGGCGCCTCCCTTGGCGGCGGCGTTCGCCTTGCGCTGCGCGGCCTGCTCATCGGCATCGAGTGCCCGGTAGGCCTCGGCACGCGTTTCCATCACCATGCTGCCATCCTTGGTGCCTGTCAGCGAGATGTTCTGCAGCGTGACGATGCGCGACAGCGCCGCCACGTCGGCCGCAAACAGCGCCATGTCGTGATAGCGGCCATTCACCTTCACCGCCACCGGGATCTCGGCGTAGTAAGGCTTGACCACTGCGCCAGACGGACGGAACAGGTCGAAGGTCAGGCCACGCGCGATACCGGCGTGGTTGACGTCGGCCAGCAGCGCATCCATCTCGGTCTTGTTGGGCAGTTGCAGTTCGAGCTTAGCGACACGCTGCTCGACCTCAGCCTTCTGCTTGCGCAGCGCTTCCAGATTCACTACTTGCGCAAGCTTGCTCTGGTATGCCGACTTGAGGTTGGCCTGTTCGGTGCGCTTGGCGTCGCGCTCGTCGAACTTGCCGCTCCAATACAACTGCCAGCCCAGGCCGATCACCAGCACGGCAGAGAGAATCATGAACAGGATGCGCGGCGCGATCGGCCACGTTTCCGGCTCGTTCAGGTTCAGGCCACGGAACTGGCTGACCAGGTCTTCCAACGAAATTTCGGTCGAGAGCGCCATGGTTATTTCCCCGCCGTGGCCGCACCGGGCTTGGCCGGCGCTGCCGGCTCGGCCTTCCATTGGAAGCGGATCGTGAAGTTGAACAGACGACGCTGTTCCTTCAGGTTGTTCGTCATGGTGGTGGCTACCGATTCGCCCAGTTCGGCATGATCAAGCCAAGGCACCGCGCCCAAGTTGCGCAGCAGGTCCGACACGCGCTCGTTGGACTGCGCCACGCCCGACACGGTGTAACGCTCGCCTTCCTGCTTGAGCGAGGTGAGATAGATCCCGTCGGGCACCTGGCGCACCAGCTCTTCAAGCAACTGGACCGGGCGGTTGCGCTGGTTCTGCAGGCCTTCTACCGCTTGCTGACGCTGCAGCAGATCGTCGATGTCCTTCTTGAGGGTGTTGACCTCGGTGATCTGCTTGTCCATCTCCGCGTTCTTCTGCGTGAGGATGTCGTTGATGCGTTGCGCCTCTTCCGTCTGGTGATCGATCACCATGCCGCCGAGGAACACCACCACCGCGCCCGCAACGGCCGCGCCGCCCAGGCTCATGAAGACTTTCTTGCGCTTGCCGGCGCGTCGCTCTGCGTGATACGGCAGCAGGTTGACGTTCGGGAGCGCATTCACTGCATTCGCGCTTTCATTGGCCATCGTCAGCTCCTTATTGCAGCCCGCGCAGGGCAAGGCCCGCGCTGACGATGTAGGCCGGCAGATCGCGCTGGAGATAGCGCGCGTTGACGTTCTTGGCCGCGCCCATGTTGGCGAACGGGTTGGCCAGCGTCGTATTGATCTGCGTCTGCTGCTGGATGGCGGTTTGCACGCCCAGCAACGATGCGTGACCGCCCGAGAGCACGATCTCGTCCACGCGGCCGACGCTCGAGGTCGACAGGAAATTCTGGATGGCCTGACCGACTTCCATGGCCAGCGTCTCGAGCGAGGGCTTGAGCAGCTGACTGCGGTATTCGTCGGGCAGAGTGTTCTTGCGCTTCTTCACCTCGGCCTTGAGCAGATCGAGGGAAAACAGACGCGAGATGCTCTGCGTGAGCTGGTCGCCCGAGCCGGACATCGGCTGCTCGTACAGTTCCTTCCAGCCTTGGTAGAACAGTGCGTGCGAGCGCGCACCACCCAAGTGGAACATTGCCACGACGGGCATGTCGCGCGTTTCAATTTCGTTGGCGTCCGGCTTGACGGCCAGCATGTGCGTCATGGCGCGCTGGATGGCGTTTTCTTCCACGTCCATGACGATCGCTTTCAGACCGGCCATCTCGGCGGCGGTCACGCGCTCGGTCACACGCTCGGACACCGTTGCCGTGACGCGCACGCCGATCCCGCCTTCGGTTTCGGACGGACCGATCACGACATAGTCGAAATTGACGTTCTGCGAGGGCGGAAACAGCCGGTTGGCTTCGCTCTCGACCTGCACGAAGAGCTCGTCTTCGGTCAGGTTGTCGGGCAGGCTGACGGTTTGCGATTCCGTCAGGCTCGCGGGAATGGCAAGCACGGCTTCCTTACCGCGAATGCCGGCCTTGGCGATGGCGCGCTTGACCGCATTGCCCACCGCATCGATATTCACCAGATTGCCGTCAGCGACGGCACTGCGTTCAATCAGCTCGCTGGCGCATTTTTCGAGACGGAAATCTCCCTGCTTGCCGTTGGCGGACAACTCCACCACCTTGACGCTGGAAGACCCGATATCTATCCCGACGATATTGCGGCGCAGCAGGCCGGACAACAAACCCCGTCGCACAGAGACACCCCACCGTTTATAGTTTTTTGAACCCTGGCGCCCGCCGCAAATCCAACGTGCGCCATAGCCTGCTTAGATTTGCTGCTGGATTCTCACAAAATCCTTTAGAACAGGCAAACGCTCTGGCAGACCGCGACGCATTTCGCGCCATGCCTTTCCGAAAGCGTTGTCAAAACCCCACGGTCGGGGGATACCCCTTTCGTCTGACTTGATTTCCGCTTCGCCTACTTCTAACGGCGGATTCTTAGCCGCCTTGAATCAAGGGACCGCAGACGCACAATTTAGCGCGTTAGCCCCGCATGACGCGGCGCACAAGTGCAGTCTGGTTAGCAGAGGTGACACTCGTTACGTGCTGTTACGTCCGATGCGGCCGGACTGCGGAAGCCCCAACGATATAATCGCCGCCACGCTGACTGACACCCCCGGTGCCCACCCGTAATGGCTACTGCCCAAACCACCCCAGCTTCGCCCAAGCCGCCCAAAGCCCGCCGCCCGCTGTGGGCGCGACTGCTTCTCTGGATGCTCGGCCTGTTCGTTGCGATGGGGGTCGTCGGGGCGCTGCTGCTGGGCTATGCCCTGCTCGTCGCCGCGCCCAACCTGCCGTCGCTCGACGCCATCACCGATTACCGTCCGAAGATTCCGCTGCGCGTCTACACCGCCGATAACGTCCTCATCGGTGAATTCGGTGAGGAGCGCCGCAGCTTCGTACCGATCACGCAGATGCCCGATGTGATGAAGCGCGCGGTCCTGGCGATCGAAGACGACCGCTTCTACGAACACGGCGGCGTCGACTTCATCGGCGTGCTGCGCGCGGGCCTGGCGAACCTGCATGGCGGTCTCTCTCAAGGTGCGTCGACCATCACGATGCAGGTGGCGCGCAACTTCTTCCTGTCGAGCGAGAAGACGTACACGCGCAAGATTTACGAGATCTTGCTCTCGTACAAGATCGAGGCGAGCCTGACAAAGGATCAGATCCTCGAGCTGTACATGAACCAGATCTACCTGGGCCAGCGTGCATACGGCTTTGCCAGCGCCGAGCAGATCTACTTCGGCAAGAACATCAAGGACATCACCCTGGCCGAAGCGGCCATGCTGGCCGGCCTGCCCAAGGCGCCATCGGCGTACAACCCCGTGGTGAACCCCAAGCGCGCCAAGGTGCGTCAGGAGTACATCCTGCAACGCATGCGCGACCTGCACTACATCACGCCGGAGCAGTACACCCAGGCTGTCAATGAGCAACTGCCGGTGCGTGGCGAGGGCCATGAGTTCGACGTGCACGCCGAATACGTGGCCGAAATGGTACGCCAGCTCATGTACGCGCAATACCGCGAAGAAACCTACACGCGCGGGCTGAACGTCTACACCACGCTGCGCAAGGCCGACCAGGACGTCGCCTATCAATCCGTGCGCCGCGGCATTCTCGATTACGAGCGCCGTCACGGCTATCGCGGCCCTGAAGCGTTCATCGACCTGCCCTCCGATGCAGAGGAGCGTGAACAGGCCATCGACGACGCCCTGCTGGAACACCCGAACAGCGACGATCTGCAATCGGCCGTGGTGGTGAGCGTGACACCCAAGCTGGTGCGCGCGACGATGCTGACCGGTGAGACGATCGACCTGGCAGGCGACGGCCTGCGCTTTGCACAGGCGGCCCTGTCGAACAATGCACAGCCCAAGATCAAGCTGCGCCCGGGCGCGGTGATCCGTGTGATCGAGGACACGAAGACGCAGAAGTGGTCGATCACGCAATTGCCGGAAGTGGCCTCGGGTTTCATCTCGCTGGATCCGCAGACGGGCGCGATCTACTCGATGGTGGGTGGCTTCGATTTCAACCGCAGCAAGTTCAACCACGTCACGCAGGCCTGGCGCCAGCCGGGTTCGAGCTTCAAGCCGTTCATCTACTCGGCGGCGGTGGACAAGGGTTTCTCGCCGTCTACGGTCATCAACGACGCGCCGCTCTCGATCCCGACCGGCGACACGGGCGGCCAGGTGTGGGAGCCGAAGAACTACGGCGGCGGCTATGACGGCCCGATGACGATGCGCCGCGCGCTGCAGAAATCGAAGAACCTGGTGTCGGTGCGGATCCTGCGCGCGATTGGTACGCAGTACGCGCAGCAGTACATCACCCGCTTCGGCTTCGACGCCGATCGGCACCCGGCCTATCTGCCGATGGCGCTGGGCGCAGGCTCGGTGACGATGCTGCAGATGGCGAGCGGCTACTCGGTGTTCGCCAACGGCGGCTACCGCGTGAACCCGTACATCATCGATCGCGTGGTGGATGCGCGCGGCACGGTCGTCCAGCAAAGCCATCCGATGACCGCCGGCAAGGACGCCGTGCGCGTGATCGATCCGCGCAACGATTTCATCATGGATTCACTGCTGCGCAGCGTGGTGTCGAACGGCACGGGCTACCAGGCCAAGGTCAAGCTGGGCCGCAACGACATGGCAGGCAAGACCGGCACCACCAACGACTCGTTCGACGCCTGGTTTTGCGGCTACACGCCCAAGCTGGTCGGCGTGGCCTGGATGGGCTACGACAACCCGCGCAGCCTGGGGGATCGCGAAACCGGTGGCGGCCTGGCCCTGCCGATCTGGATCAACTACATGAGCTACGCGCTCAAGGGCGAACCCCAGACCGAGCGCCAGCCGCCCGAAGGCGTCGTGCAGATGGCCGGCGACTGGGCTTACGAGGAATACGCCAACGGCCAGGGCGTGGCCTCGGTTGGCCTGGGCGATGCGATGCCGGGAGGCTCCGCACCGGCCGGCGATCAATCGCAACAGCCTGGCATCAACCTGGCGCCGACGCAGGAACAGGAGAAACAGAAGATTCTCGACATGTTCCGCGGCAACTGAACGTCGCGCCCACGAAAAAGCCGCCCTTCGAGGCGGCTTTTCTTTTTGTCATGCGACGAGACGGTTACGCTCAGCCGGCGGCCAATGTCACATCCACATCGCTTTGCTGGCTGATATAGCGCGAGAGCGCCACATAGAGCTCTTCCTTGCTGCGCGTGTCGACCCAGCGGCCGTCGTCGCCCCGGCGGAAATGGAAACCGCCGGCACGCGCTGCCACCCACAGTTCCTGCATCGGCGCCTGGCTGTTGATGATGATCTTGGAGCCATCGTCGAATTCCAGCGTCAGCACGTTACCGGTGCGATTGACCTCGATGTCGGCACCGGCCTCGTCGGCAGCCGTTTCGACGATGTTTTCGATGCGGGTGAGTTCCGCTTCGGCCAGCGCCAGGAACTCCGATTCGCTCAGGGGGGGCATGCTACACTCCAAAATCTTGCGCGGACGTTGCGTGGCGGCCATTTGCGGCCCGTCCTGACCAGCAGGCGCCTCGTCCCATATGACTCCGATCGCCGCAAGGGTCACACCCTGGGGCATCCTTTCTGCACCATCATCCGATGATACGAACCGCCGCCATTGTAGCCACTGTCGGCCTGACCCTGACGGTCGCAGGCCTATCCGGCTGCGGGATTCGCGGGCCGCTGTACATGCCCAAGGTGCCGCCGGCGCCAACCGCGCCGCAAACCACTGACCCCGGCATCGCCGGCCCGAACGCCGTGCCGCAGCCCCCGGTTCCGGGCGCCAAACCCGCAGCCGCAGATGCGGCCAGCGCGGTACCCACGAACCGCTAATCCCGTCTTTTTGCTCAACCGGCGACGCCCTTATCCGGGGCGACGCCCAGAATGCTCCCACTCATGTCCGAGTCCCTGATCCGCCAGGAAGGCGCGCTGATGATCGAAGGCGTCGCGCTCGACGCGATTGCCGCGCAGTTCGGCACGCCCACCTACGTGTACTCGCGCGCCGCCCTCACTGCCAACTATCGCGCCTACGCCGCCGCATGCGAGGGCCGCAACGCGCATGTGCAGTACGCCATGAAAGCCAACTCGAACCTGGCCGTGCTGCAGGTATTCGCCCAGCTTGGCGCAGGCTTTGACATCGTGTCCGCCGGCGAACTCAAGCGTGTGCTGGCCGCCGGTGCGCCGGCCGCGAAGGTGGTGTTCTCGGGCGTGGGCAAGAGCGCGGACGAAATGCGATTCGCCCTGAAAGTGGGCGTGGCGTGCTTCAACGTGGAGTCGATCCCCGAGCTGCACCGGCTGAATGACGTGGCCGCATCGATGGGCAAGGTCGCGCCCGTGTCGCTGCGCATCAACCCGGACGTGGATGCCAAAACGCATCCGTATATCTCGACGGGCCTGAAGGGCAACAAGTTCGGCGTGGCGTTTGACGAAGTGCTGCCGACCTACCGCGCAGCCGCTGCGATGCCGAACCTGCGCGTGGTCGGCATCGACTGCCATATCGGCTCGCAGATCACCGAGGTATCGCCGTATCTGGATGCGCTGGACAAGGTGCTCGACGTGGTGACGCAGCTCGACGCCGAGGGCATCCGCCTCGCGCACATCGATGTGGGCGGCGGTCTGGGTATCACGTACACGGACGAGACGCCGCCGGACATCACGGCCTTCGCGCGCACGCTGCTGGACCGCGTCGAGCAGCGCGGTTTTGGCGATCGCACCGTGCTGTTCGAGCCGGGCCGGTCACTGGTGGGCAACGCCGGCCTGCTGCTCACGCGCGTCGAATACCTCAAGCCTGGGGCGAGCAAGAACTTCTGCATCGTGGATGCGGCCATGAATGACCTGGCCCGCCCGGCGATGTACGAGGCGTATCACCACATCGTGCCGGTGCGCGAAAGCCAAAGCGCGCCGGTCGTCTACGACGTGGTGGGCCCCGTGTGCGAATCCGGCGACTGGCTCGGCCGCGACCGTTCGCTGGCCGTGCAGCCGGGCGATGTGGTGGCGATCCTGTCGGCCGGCGCGTACGGTTTCACGATGAGTTCGAACTACAACACGCGCAATCGCGCGGCCGAGGTCATCGTTGATGGCGACAAAGTCCACTTGGCGCGCGAGCGCGAGTGCTTCGAAGACTTGATCCGCGGCGAGCATCTGTTCCCGGCATAAGCCCGCATCGCAAAAAGAAAAAGCCGACGCGCAAACGTCGGCTTTTTTTGTGGGCGCGATCGGCATCAATCGCGGGCTGGCATCGCGGCTCCGGTGATCGCACTGCGCTGCGAGCGCCAGGCCCACCAGACCCGCAGGCCCAGCAGCAACGCCATCACTGCCGCGTAAATCGACACCTCGGCAAAGTCATGCTTGCCGGCCTTGTGCCACCAGTAATGCAGGATGCCCAGCACACCGGTCACATAGACCAGCCGGTGAAGCCACTGCCAGCGCTTGCCGCCGAGCCTGCGCACCATCGCGTTGGTCGACGTGGCGGCCAGCGGGATCATCAACACGAACGCCGCAAAGCCGACGGTGATGAAGGGCCGCTTGACGATGTCCTTGAGCATCGACGCCGGATCGAGCCCGCGATCCACCAGCAACCAGATCAGGAAGTGGATCGTGCCGTAGAAGAACGTGTACAGCCCGAGCATACGACGAAGCCGGATCAGCCAGTTCATGCCCGTGATGCGGCGCAGCGGCGTGATGGCCAGCGTGCAGCACAGCAGCACCAGCGTCCACGTGCCGGTCGAGCGCGTGACGAACTCCAGAGGGTTGGCCCCGAACTGGTCTGTCGCGCCCAGGAAGACGATGCGCAGGAACGGCAGCAGCGCCACGATCCATGCGATCGCCTTCACCACACGCAATGGCTTGGGCGCCAACATCGGCGGCAGCAATGTCATGTCGGCCTCAGAAGTTTTTACGCAGGTCCATGCCGGCGTACAGCGGGGCCACCTGGTCGTAACCGTTGAACATCAGCGTCTTGCGCTTGGGCGCGAACAGGCCACCGAAACCGCCTTTGTCCTCGCCGATGCGGCGTTCGGTGGCCTGGCTCCAGCGCGGATGGTCCACGGTCGGGTTCACGTTGGAATAGAAGCCGTATTCATTGGCCGCGGCAATGTTCCAGCTCGTCGGCGGCTGCTTGTCGACAAAGCGGATCTTGACGATGGACTTCGCGCTCTTGAAGCCATACTTCCACGGCAGGACCACGCGCACGGGCGCACCGTTCTGGTTCGGCAGCACCTGGCCGTAAAGGCCAAAGGTGAGCAGCGCCAAAGGATGCATCGCCTCGTCCAGACGCAAGCCTTCGCTGTACGGCCACTCGAGCACGGGGCTGCTGATGCCGGGCATCTGCCGCTTGTCGGCCAGCGAGATGAACTGGATGTACTTGGCGCTGCCCTGGGGCTCCACCCGCTTGATCAACTCGGCCAGCGAGAAGCCCACCCACGGGACCACCATCGACCAGCCCTCGACGCAACGCAGGCGGTAGACACGCTCTTCCATCGGCGCGAGCTTCATCAGGTCGTCCAGGTCGTAGGTTTTGGGGGTTTTCACCAAACCCTCCACGCTGACTTGCCAGGGGTGCGGGCGCAGCGTGCCGGCATAGCGCGCCGGGTCGGCCTTGTCGGTGCCGAATTCGTAGAAGTTGTTGTACGTGGTGACCTGGTCGTACGGGGTGGCCTTTTCCACAGTCGTGTACGCCGGATTCGGCTTGCCAGGCAACTTGGCGAGTGGCGGGTTGGCGGCAAAGGCTTCGCGCGACGCCCAAGGCGCCAGCGTTGCACCCGCAGCGCCCATGGCAGCAGCGGCCAAAAAGCGGCGGCGCTGCTCGAAGATGTGCTGCGGCGTGATCTCGCTGGCGGGGATGTCGTCGCCACGCAGCCAGCGGTCAGTCTTAATCAACATGATTCGTGGTCCTCGTTGTGCGGGAACGCTGTCCCATGTGCGTTGGTCGTTCCAGCGCTGCCGACCTGACAACGCATGGCGAAAAAAATGTAGCGCTATTCCTTGCGCGGCGCCGGGCCGGTGAATTCGCTGTACTGCCGAAACACGACCCGCGCCACTTCCAGCAACTGCGCCCGCGCAAGCGGGCCAGCGACTGCAAACCCAAGGCCGTGATCCGCCCAATAGAACGCCATCGGCGGCGGGTGATCGACGGCAGGATGGATCGCCTGCAGCACACGGTTGTCGGGGGCGAGCGTCTCCAGCCGGAAGCCGGTATCGCGATTGCTCGGCATGCGCCGCAACTGCACGGAGATGCGCGTGCCGCCGGGCCCCTCATACATCAGCATGGCCGTGGGCGCATCGGCCACGACCGTCTGCCGTCCGCCGATGAGCCGGTAACCCAGCGATCTTAGATCAGGCACATGCAACTGGGCGTCAAGCCGACGAGACAACCATGTGACCAGATGTGCCTCTTCGTCGGCCGGCACTTCCACAATGTGTTTCGACTCGGGAGCGAAGACGACGTGCGATACGAGTGCGTCATTGGCGAACCGCTGCATGGGCATGGTGCGCTCGACGACACCTCGGCTCAGCCAGCCGGCCCCGGACCCGATGGCCAGGCAGGCGACGCTTAGCGCCACCACGCCCCAGTTGCGCATCGCGCCAAAGCCGGTCGCCGTGGGCCGGCGTGCCGCCCCGAGGATCGCTGCCGGAATCCGGCGCTGCGGCACCGGTTCGTTGAGCAACGGATCGAGCGCGCGGTGCAACTGCGCGTCCGTTTCGCGCCAAGCCGCAACTTCGGCCGCGGCACCGGGGTGCGCGGCAAGATAGGCCTCAACCTCAGCGCGGCGTGCCGCTGGCAAGCGGCCGTCGGCGTACGCATGGAGTTCGTCGATATGAATGGAATTGGAGGACATGGCGAGCCTCACTTCACGCGGTGCAGCATTGCGCTGCCGCCGTCGCCGGGTGCCGAAAATACACCGGATGCAATGGGCGCCCCCTCAAGTGCCACACGCATCCGCTCGCGCGCACGCGACAGACGCGACATCACCGTACCGACCGGCACGCCCAGCACGTCGGCGGCTTCCTTGTAGGCGAACTGCTCCAGACCGACGAGCAGCAAGACCGCGCGCTGGTCTTCAGGCAGCGTCGCCAGCGCGCGCAGCAGATCGCGGCGCAACCCGGGGTCGTCGTCGACGGGGATATCAGGGGGCACCTCGCTCAGCTCGAGCCGATCGGGCCGGCGCACGGCGTTCAGGTGCAGCCGATGCATGATGGTCAGCAGCCAGGCAAACAGCCCATCACTCTCATCCTTGACTCCGATCTGGCCGATTTGGCCGATCGGGCCGAGCCGGGGGCGCAATTGGAAGCGCCAGCGGTACCGCCAGGCGCGTTCAAGTGTGTCCTGGAGGAGGTCGTCGGCGCGGCTCGCGTCACGCACGAGGCCGCGCGCGTGCCGGCGCAGGCGAGGGGTGAGTGCAATCAGCCGGCTGGCCAGATCGGACATGGAAGCGCGAGCGTGGGCGGCGTGCTTACGGCTTGGCGATGTGCCAAACGTTCATGAAGCCATCGCCGGTCTGGTCACCCGGCATCTTGTCCTTGGTCCAGAGGTAGAGCGGCTTGCCGCGGTAGGCCCACTGCTTCTTGCCGTCGTCGCGCGTGATGATGGTGTAATCGCCGGACGGCTTATCGGCATCGTTGGCGGCCAGCGGCGGCCAGTTGTCGGCGCACTTGCCATTGCAGGCGCTCTTGCCGGCCGTGGCGTCACGGTCGAACGTGTAAAGCGCCATGCCGTGCTCATCCGTGAGCGTGCCGTTGGTCACCTTAACAGCCGACGGCGTCGACGACGCCCCCATGCCCATGCCGCTGCAGCCTGCCAAACCGAATGCAGCGAGCAGCGCGGCGCCGGCCAACGCGGCGCGCGGATTGAACAACTTCTGGGAAGCTGCAGACTGGCTCATCTTCTTCTCCTTGGATGGAGAGGCGCGCCGATCGCGCCCTCACTGAGCAGTAAACACGCCAGGCGCGTCTTTATTCCAGTCTGCCGAGATTTTTTTGTGACTGACGGCTTACAGCTCGCCGTAGCTGTGCAGGCCCGAGAGGAACATGTTCACACCGAGGAAGGCGAACGTCGTCACCAACAGGCCGATCAGCGCCCACCAGGCCGCCATGCGACCACGCAGGCCCTTCATCAGGCGCATGTGCAGCCAGGCGGCGTAGTTCAGCCAAACGATCAGCGCCCAGGTTTCCTTCGGATCCCAGCTCCAGTAGCCGCCCCAGGCGTCAGCCGCCCACAGCGCGCCGAGAATCGTGGCGATCGTGAAGAACGCAAATCCAACGGTGATGGCCTTGTACATCACGTCGTCCAGCACCTCGAGGGACGGGAGCCGATCGGCCAGCACGCCGTGCTCCTTCAGCAGATAAGCCGCACCGACCATGGCCGACAGGGCGAACGTGCCGTAGCCGATGAAATTGGCCGGTACGTGGATCTTCATCCACCAGCTCTGCAATGCCGGCACCAGCGGCTGGATCTCCTGCGCGCCGCGCGACACCGTGTACCACAGCAGAAAGCCCACCGCCGCCGACACCACCAGCATCACGAAGGGGCCCAGCGCGCGCGTCTTGTAACGCTGCTCGTAGTACAGATAGAAGAGCGAGGTGATCAACGTAAAGAGGATGAACACCTCGTACAGATTCGAGATGGGGATGTGACCAATGTCTGCGCCGACCAGGTACGACTCGTACCATCGCACCAACATGCCGGTCAGGCCCAGCACCACCGCTGCCCAGCACAGCTTGCTGCCGATGGCCCCGCCCGCTTCCCAGCGCAGCGCCAGCCCAGTCCAGAAGAACAGCGTGGACAGGAAGATCAGCGCGCTCATCCACAGGATGGCGGACTGGCTGGCAAGGAAATACTTGAGGAAGAAGGCGTGTTCAGCGCGGGCGAGATCCGGCCCATTGGCGCCGGCGTATTGCGTGATGCCGAACAGCGACAACACGGCGATGCCGATCATCAGTACGCGCACCGGCTTCCACGTCCAGCCCAGCCATGCGAAGGCAGGCACTGCGGCAACGAGAATGCCGCGCTCGTAGCCGTCCATGTAGGCCCCGTAGCGCGAGAAGGCGTAACCGGCGCCGGCGGCCAGCATTGCAGCAAACAGCCAGTCAAACCAGCCCAGGCGGCGGAAATACGACGCACGCTTCAGCGCACCCAGATCAGCGCTCGCCACGGTCGTTTGGGGATTGGTCGCTTCCATCACCTGCTCACTTCGTTGGTTTGGGGTCGACGCTCGCTGCACTGGCGGCATCGGGGGCGGCTTGGGCACCTGCCGCGGCGCGGATATCGTGCTTGAGGCGCTCGAACTCGCGGTCGAAGTCGAGCGTGCGGCGCATGGTCGACATGGCGGTCAGCACATGTGCACCGGAGGCGCTTTCGTTGGCATGACCGGATTGCGGTCTGATCCACAGCCACCAGCGGCGTTCTCGCACGTAAAACATGGAAAACACGCCCAGCACCAGCAGCAGCGACCCAAGATACACGATGTTTTTGCCCGGCGCACGCGTGAGCTGGAAGACGCTCGCCTGCACCTGCTGGAAGTCGCTCAACTGCAGATAGACCGGCGCCCCATAGAAGACATTGTCCGACAGCGCGTTGATGGCGCTCTGCAACCACTGGCTGCTCGCGGCATCGACGGTTGGCGCAGGCTGCCCGTCCTGGGCGCGGGCCAATTGCCACAGTTCCCACATGGAACTGTTGATGATCTTCATCAGCACATCGGCGGCCTTCTCACGCTCGCCTTCCGGCACCGATTTCTGCAGGAACGTGGCCACCGCGGCAAAGCCGCCCTGTGCACCTGCGGAGCCGTCCTTCACGTCAGCGGCGCCGGCAAAGAGATCGAGCGCGCGACGGGCGCTTTCCATCAACTGGTTGCGCAGTTCCGCGCGCTGCTCGCCGGGCATGGAGAGCAGCGAAAATCGGCGCGCCGCTTCACCCCGCATCGCCGGATTCTGCAGCGCGGCGCGCAGGCGCATCCAGTCGGCCACGGTGCCTTGCGCATCGGCAGGAATGCGCAGATAGCGGAACGGCTCGTCCGGCTGCGAGCGCATGCCGGCCAGGAACACCGATTGCCCGTCGAGCGTGACCGGCAGCATGTAGTTGCTGAACTCGTGTGCTTGCCCGTTAGCGTCGCGCAGCTTGTACTGCACCGACGGGCCGACGTTACGCAGGTCGCGCTCGCGCGTCATCTTGGTGACGTTGCCAAGCTCCGCGCGCAGACCGTTTTCCGCGCCGCCCTTTTTGCCGACGCCACGTGCGTCCTGCTTGCCGGAAGCGTCCGTCACCGTTTCGACATTCATCAGGCGGAAGTCGGAGAACTCGACCGTGTAGTCGCCGCCCTTGCCGGTGAGCTTCGAGCTTTCGCCGACGACGCCCGACATGTCGAACGTCTTGGCGTTGTCGCCGTGCATCGGATAGCCGATCAACTTCAGTTTCGAGCCGCCATCTTCAAAGCTCGACTGATAGATCGCCACGCCGTCATACACAAACGGCTTGTTCACCTCCACGCGCGCAGCGGTCTGCTTGCCGGTGCGGCGGTCGGTCACGACGATGTCGCTGGCGAACAGCTTGGGCATGCCGGTCGAATAATGCTCGACGGTGAACTTCTTGAGCGTGATCGTGAACGGCAGATCCTGGATCAGGGCGCCATCCGCGATGTTCAAAATCGCCGTGCTGACGGTCGAACCTTCCGGCACGAAGGCGTTGCCGCGAAAGCCCGGGTTCGACGTCGACAGCCGATGCTCCGGTCCGATGTCGCTGATCACCGCGTTGCCCTTGATGGGCGACTTGCCGCCAAACCACATCTGCGCGCGGATCATCATGTCGCCGTCGAGCAATCCGCCGATGCAGATCACGACGATGGCCGTGTGCGCCAGGATGTAGCCGATCTTGTTGCCCGCCCCCGCCTTTGCCGTGATGAGCGTCGCTCCACCCTCCCGCGCGAACGCCTTGATGCGGAAACCTCGGTTCTGCGCAAGCGCGGCCAGGCGTGCCGTCACGGTGGCGATATCGACGGGGGAATCAAATTCGTCACGGTGATGGAACGCGCGCAGGCTGCCTTCGCGCACGTTCTCGCGCCAGGCGCGCATGTCGGCCAGCATCTTGGGCGCATTGCGCACGATGCACAGCGAGGTCGAAACCACCAGGAACGTCAGGATCAGCAGAAACCACCACGCGCTATAGACGGTCGGCAGCGTCAGCGATCGGAATACGTCGGCCCAGAACGGCCCGAATTGGTTGACGTAGTTCGGATACGGATCGTTCTGCTTGAGCACCGTGCCGATCACGCTGGCGATGGCGATCACCGTCAGCAGGCTGATCGCAAAACGCATCGACGACAGCAGCTCGACCGTTTCGCGCAACGCGCGACGACGGGAGCGAATCTGGACGCCGGAAGTGGAGACCGAAGACATGCGGGGAAAAAACCTGTTCAGAAACGAAAACAGGGTGGCGATGCCAGGCGCATTGCCACCCTGTTCTTCTTATTGATTGTGCGGCCGTCACATGACAGCCGGGTGCGGCAGATTAGCGCAGGCCGGCAATGTAGTCGGCCACCGCCTTGATCTGCTGGGCCGTCATGCGACCGGCCAGGTCGTGCATCTGTACGCTGTTCTTGCGGGCGCCGCTCTGGAAGGCCACCAGTTGAGCCTCCGTGTATTCAGAGAACTGACCGGCGATACGCGGATACTGCGCCGGGATGCCAGCACCCGTCGGGCCGTGACAGCCTGCGCACGCTGCGATACCGCGCTTGGCGTCCCCGCCGCGATACAGCTTCTGGCCCAGTTCGATCGTGTCCTTGCTCTTGGCCGATCCCGGCTTCCAGGCCGGTTGCTTGCCCAGGTAGGCGCCAATGTCCTTCATGTCCTGATCCGACAGCGCACTGGCGTACAGCGACATGACCGGGTGGTTGCGATCAGTCTTTGCCTTGAAATCCTTGAGCTGCTTTTCGACGTATTCGGCGTGCTGGCCGGCCAGCTTCGGGTTGACGTTCATGGCGCTGTTGCCGCCGGCGCCGTGACAACTGGTACACGCGGGCACGCCATTGGCCGGCACACCGTTGTTGAAGATCGTTTCGCCGCGCGCGGCGTCGGCCTTGGCGACTTTTTGCTCTTCGGCATGGACCACGGAAAAGGCCGATGCCAGGGACAGCGTTGCGACAGCAAAAACGTTCGCGATGCGGTTCATTCGCACACCTTGTTTAGATTGTTTTCGAATGCTGCGTGCGCCGCCCTATGCGGGACCCTGCGGCGCCGGGCGCCCCCTTCTCCTCGTGCCGGATCAGCGCATGAAAACGGACCGGCCCGGGCCTCGGGGCGGTCCTGCGACGGATCTGGTGGGGACGTCCGTAAACCGGCGTATTGTACAATAACACCTCTGCAATGCGACCTCGCGGCGCAGCAACCACGCAGTTCTGAACTGCAGTTTACAGGTACTGCCGCGCATGTCGCTTCTGCATCAAGCCCGTTTCTTCATCACCGTCAATCATCTGCGTGATTTACCGGCGACCGCCGTGCCGGAAGTCGCGTTTGCGGGCCGCTCCAACGCAGGCAAATCGACCGCAATCAATATCCTGTGCAATCAGAAGCGGCTGGCGTTTTCCAGCAAGACGCCCGGCCGCACGCAGCACATCAACTACTTCTCGGTGATGCCTGCCAAGGCGGAAGACCCGCTCGGCTTTCTGGTCGACCTGCCCGGTTACGGCTATGCCGAAGCACCTGGCGAGACGAAATCGCACTGGGTTCATCTGCTGGGCGACTACGTCCAGGCGCGCCAACAACTCGCCGGGCTCGTCATCATGATGGACGCGCGCCGGCCGTTTACCGACCTCGATTGCCAGATGGTCGAATGGTTCCTGCCGACAGGCAAGCCGATCCACGTGCTGCTCACGAAGGCGGACAAGCTGACCAATAACGATGCCTCGCGCGCGCTCATGGCGGCACGCAAGGTGCTGGCCGATTACCGTGCGCAGATCGACGGTGATGTGTCGCTGACGGTGCAGCTGTTCTCGAGCCTGAAGCGCCGCGGCATTGAAGAAGCGCAGCGAATTGTCGCCGGCTGGCTGTGCCTGCCAGAGGCGCTGGAGCCCCAGCCGCAAGCCGAACAGGCAAAAAAAACCCCGTCGCCAAACGCGCAACGGGGGTAACGACCCCATCGAGCCATCGATGGGAACCCGCGTCAGGGAGGAGCCGCGGGGGACGCTGCATCAGCGTCGCTGGCGCATTGTCCGTGCATAGGATGGATAATCGCGACAAAGGTTTCGAAACTTCACAGTGTGTTCTTAGGGTCTGCTGAAATGATCGCGAGCTTCCCCGACCATCGTCCGCGCCGCATGCGCCGCGACGATTTCTCCCGCCGCATGATGCGCGAATCGCGCCTCACTCCCGACGACCTCATCTACCCCGTCTTCATCCTGGAAGGCACCAATGTGCGCCAAGCCGTGCCGTCCATGCCGGGCGTGGAGCGCGTGTCGATCGATGTACTGTTGGGCGTGGCAGAGCAGTGCGTGCAGCTTGGCATTCCAGTGCTGGCGCTGTTCCCTGTCATCGAGCCGTCGCTCAAGACGCCGGATGGCATCGAGGCCGCCAATGCGGACGGACTGATCCCGCGCGCGGTGAAAGCGCTCAAGGCGCGCTTCCCTGAACTGGGGATTCTGACCGACGTGGCGCTCGATCCGTACACGAGCCACGGCCAGGACGGCGTGCTCGATGCCAACGGCTATGTGCTCAACGAAGAGACCGTCGACATTCTGATACGCCAGGCGCTGGTGCAAGCCGAGGCGGGCGTGGACATCGTCGCGCCGTCGGACATGATGGATGGCCGCATCGGTGCGATCCGCCTGGCGCTGGAGAACGACGACCACATCTACACCCGCATCATGGCCTATGCGGCAAAGTACGCTTCGGCGTTCTACGGCCCGTTCCGTGATGCGGTGGGCTCGGCCGCCAATCTGGGCAAGAGCAACAAGATGACTTACCAGATGGACCCGGCCAACTCGGACGAGGCGTTGCGCGAAGTGGCACTCGACATCGCCGAAGGCGCCGACATGGTGATGGTCAAGCCCGGCATGCCGTACCTCGATATCGTGCGACGCGTGAAGGATGAGTTCCGCTTTCCCACGTACGTCTATCAGGTCAGCGGTGAATACGCGATGCTGAAGGCCGCCGCGCAGAACGGCTGGCTCGATCACGACAAGGTCGTGCTCGAGTCGCTGCTGGCGTTCAAGCGCGCCGGCGCGAACGGCATCCTGACCTATTTCGCGCTGGACGCCGCACGCCTGCTGCGCGGCTGATCAGGTGGAAGCCTTCGCCGGCTGTGCTGCGCCGCTTGCACCGAGCGCGCGGCGCAGGCTGGCGAGAAACGTATCGGCGCGCTCAAAGCCGATCACGCGAGCCTGAACCTCGCGGCCCTGCGTATCAAAGAAGACCGTGCCGGGCGGGCCGAATAGGCCGAAGCGCTTGAGCAGCGCTTGGTCGTCCGCATTATTGGCAGTCACGTCAGCCTGCAGCAGCACCACATCGGCAAGCGCCTTGCGCACACGCACATCGGTAAAGGTCAGGCGCTCCATCTCCTTGCAGCTCACGCACCAGTCGGCGTAGAAATCGAGCATCACAGGTTTGCCCGCTGCGCTAGCGTTGCGCACTTCGGCACCAAGCTCAGTCACGCTCTTCACGCGCTTGAAGGTCAACGTGGAAGTACTCGCCACCGTCGAGGCACGCAGTACGCCCGCCAACGGCTGCAGCGGATCGCGCCCGCCTGCGGCCACGCCCACCAATTGCGCCGCGCCGGCCAGCGCCAGCACCACGCCAATCACCTTGCCCAAGCGCTGCACGTTGCCTGCGCCATCGGGCAGCGAATCGAACGTCCGCAAAAACACGGCCGCGCCAATTAGCAACGCACCCCAGCCAACCATCGCCACCCACGATGGCAACACAGGCTGCACGATGTACCAAGCCACCGCCAGCAGGATGAAACCGAAGACCGCCTTGGTCACCACCAGCCAATGCCCCGAACGTGGCAGCAGATTGCCCGCACCCACGCCCACGAGAATCAGCGGAACGCCCATCCCCATGGACAGCGCGAACAGTGCCGTCCCACCCACCGCCGCGTTGCCCGTCTGCGAGATATAGACGAGCGCCCCCGCCAGCGGTGCCGTCACACACGGCGACACAATCAAGGCAGACAGCGCGCCCATGACGGCAGCACCTACCACCTGACCGCCACTGAGCTTGTTGGATGCCTGCGTCAAGTGGTGGTGCCACGCCGCCGGCAATCGCAGCTCGTACAAGCCGAACATCGATAACGACAGCAGCGCAATCAGCAGCGCAAAGGCACCCAGCACCCAGGCATTCTGCAGCGCCGCCTGCAGCCCCTGGCCTGCCAGCCCGGCCGCCACGCCAAGCGCCGTATAAACAATAGCCATGCCGAGCACGTAGCCCACCGACACGAATGCCGCCCGCATACGCGTGGCGTGCTCCCCCACCACAATGGCTGACACGATCGGCAGCATCGGCAGCACACACGGCGTAAAGGTCAGCAGCAAGCCCAGACCAAAGAACAGCGCGGCGATCGCGCCGAGGTTGCCGCTATCGAGCGTGCTGGCAATCCGTCCTTGTTTGCCTTCGGGCTCGATGCTGTCTGCCGCCGTGGCAGCCGGAGCGACCGGCACGACCGAAGCGGACGACGGACGCACCTGGAAGCGGCTCTTCATCGGCGGGTAGCACAGCCCTTGATCCGCGCAGCCTTGCGAAGTGACGATCAGCGTGAACGGCACGGAGGCGCTTTGCGCCCTCACGTGGAAGACGAGTTCGTGGCGATAGGTTTCCACCTCTTTGCCGAAGTTTTCGTCGCGCTTGATCTTGCCAGCAGGGAGCTCGAGCGGCGCGAATGTGACGGTTGCCGGATCCGCAGCGACCGCCAGCCGCTCGCGATACATGTAGTAGCCGTCAGCGATGCCGAACTTGACCTCAACGGTTTGCCCGTCCACCTGCATGGCGGAAAAGCGGAAAGCTTGCTCGGGTGGCAGGAACTCGTCTCCGCCGTAGGCAGGCACGCGCAACATCGCCACAGCCATTAGCAACATCAGCAGTTGCAGCACACGCCGCATCGACGGAAACGAAGAGGAAGTCATATCAACGGCAATCGAACATCAAACAGAAGCGGGGCGCGTTTCGCCAGCTACCCACGCAAGATAGGCCAGCAAACCGGCTACCACTGGCACAGCGATGATTTCAGGCACCTCATACGGATGGGCCTGGCGCACCGCGGCCTCCAATTGGGGGTAAGCGGCACGCGTGGTCTTGATCAGCAAGGGGATCTCCGTTGCGCGCTCCAACACGCCGTTCCACCAGTACGTTGAAGCGCACTCTGACAAGCGATTGACGCAGGCTGCCGCCCGCGATTCCAACACGAGTTGGGTAACCCGGTCGGCACTGGCAGCATCAGGCACGTTGGTCAAGACGAGCAGCACATCGGTTCCGTCAGACATTTGTTCTCCACACACGTGTCCGGGCTGAAAGAAGACCCGACGCAGCTAACAAAAAAGCCAGGATGCGAATCCTGGCTTCATTGTAATGCGCATGAAAACACGCATTTGGCGGCTCACCCGGCGCGACGTCATGTCACACAGGCAAACCTAGGCTGACCTTACTCGGCAGCAGCTTCGGCATCGACTGCTTCAGCAACTTCCGGACGGTCCAGCAGCTCGACCAGCGCCATCGGCGCATTGTCGCCCTGGCGGAAGCCGAACTTCAGGATACGGGTATAGCCGCCCGGACGGGTCGCGAAACGCGGGCCCAGTTCGTTGAACAGCTTGGTAACCATGTCGCGGTCGCGCAGGCGGGCGAATGCCAGACGGCGGTTGGCGACGGTGTCCTTCTTGGCCAGCGTGATCAGCGGCTCGACAACCTTGCGCAGCTCCTTGGCCTTCGGCACGGTGGTCTTGATCAGCTCGTGCTGCAGCAGCGAGTTGGACATGTTGCGCAGCATCGCGAGACGGTGCGACGAGGTGCGGTTCAGTTTCCGCAAACCATGACGGTGACGCATGATGATTCCTTCTTAAGAGTGTTTGACCAGCTCTTCTATCACCTCTTGCGAGGCGCGGGCCGGTAGCCTTTAACAATAGGCCGTTCAGACAGCAACGGCGGGAAAACCGGCCGATGCGAACGCACCGGCCGAGCACTGCAACTTACTTCTCCAGACCTGCGGGCGGCCAGTTCTCGAGCTTCATGCCGAGCGTCAGGCCACGCGAAGCGAGGACTTCCTTGATCTCGTTGAGCGACTTGCGACCCAGGTTCGGGGTCTTGAGCAGTTCGTTCTCGGTACGCTGGATCAGATCGCCGATGTAGTAGATGTTTTCCGCCTTCAGGCAGTTGGCCGAACGCACCGTCAGCTCCAGGTCGTCGACCGGGCGCAGCAGGATCGGATCGATCTGCGGTGCACGGGCGGCGGCGGCCTCGGCGGCGCTTTCAGTGCCTTCCAACGCGGCAAACACCGACAGCTGATCCACCAGAATGCGAGCCGACTGGCGGATCGCCTCTTCCGGCGAAATCACGCCATTGGTTTCGATGTTCATCACCAGCTTGTCGAGGTCGGTACGCTGCTCCACGCGAGCGGACTCAACGGCGTACGACACACGGCGCACCGGCGCGAACGATGCGTCCAGCACAATGCGGCCGATGACCTTGCTCGACTCATCGCCGAACTTGCGCACGTTGCCCGGCACATAGCCGCGGCCTTGCTCGACCTTCAGCTGCAGATCGAGCTTGCCGCCAGCCGACAGGTTCGCAATGACGTGACCCGGGTTGATGATTTCGACATCGTGCGGCAGCTCGATATCGGCCGCAGTCACCACGCCTTCGCCTTCCTTGCGCAGCGACACCGTGACTTCATCACGGTTGTGCAGCTTGAACACCACGCCCTTCAGGTTCAGCAACAGGTTGACGACGTCTTCCTGAACGCCATCGATGGTGGAGTACTCGTGGACGACCCCAGCGATCGTCACTTCGGTCGGTGCATAGCCGACCATCGACGACAGCAGCACGCGGCGCAGCGCGTTACCGAGCGTGTGGCCGTAGCCGCGCTCGAACGGTTCCATGACGACCTTCGCGTGATGATCGCCAAGCGGCTCAACCGCAATAATTTTGGGCTTCAGGAGTGCTGTTTGCATTAGGTTGTCCTATTTCAATACCCTCGGCTCGTTACACCGATAAGGCTGACGGGGACTAAAAGAATCCGCCACGGAATACGTGACGGAAGACGCGCGTGCCGCAATCGCGTTGCGGCACGTAACGATTCGGATTGGATCTGCGCACCAGTGATATCCAGCGCTCGAACACAATGTAGACGATGAGCGTCCCCAAAAGGCGCACAAGCCCGCACCTTGCGGTACGGGCCTCGTCATTAACGCGAATACAATTCGACGATCAGGCTTTCGTTGATGTCGCCGGCGATATCTGCGCGATCCGGAACTTGCTTGAAGGTGCCTTCCATCTTCTTGGCATCCACAGCAACCCACGTCGGGAAGCCGGTTTGCTCTGCCAGCGTCAGCGATTCAGCAATACGCACTTGCTTCTTCGACTTTTCACGGATGGCAATCACGTCGCCCGTCTTGATCTGGGCCGACGGCACGTTCAGGGCTTGACCGTTCACCAGAATCGCCTTGTGCGACACCAGCTGACGCGCCTCTGCGCGGGTCGAGCCGAAGCCCATGCGGTACACGACGTTGTCCAAGCGCGATTCCAGCAGTTGCAACAGGGTCTCACCCGTGTTGCCCTTGCGACGATCGGCTTCAGCGAAGTAGCGGCGGAACTGACGCTCAAGCACGCCGTAGATGCGCTTGACCTTCTGCTTTTCACGCAGTTGGTTGCCGTAGTCGGAGGTGCGGGCGCCGGAGGTGCGGCCGTGCTGACCAGGCTTGCTGTCCAGCTTGCACTTGTCGGCGAGGGAGCGACGTGCGCTCTTCAGGAAAAGGTCAGTACCTTCGCGGCGAGACAGTTTCGCCTTGGGACCGGTATAGCGTGCCACGTTATGTTCCTTCGTTATCAGTCATCCGAGGCGCACGGCTTCGGATGGTCCGCCTGCTCAGCCCTAACAACGGGACCGCAGCGAACAGTGGGCTTATGAAAAGACGAAACCCGCCTTCCGGGAAATCCGGAAGACAGGCAAGCGGGCGAGTATAGCACCCGCAGACCGACCTCGCCAACAGCGGGCGCGGTCGGTCGAATCGCTTAGATACGACGACGCTTCGGCGGGCGGCAGCCGTTATGCGGCACCGGCGTCACGTCTTCGATCAACTGGATCTTGATACCCAGGTTGTTCAGTGCACGCACAGCCGATTCACGACCCGGGCCCGGGCCCTTGATGCGCACTTCCAGGTTCTTGATGCCTTGGTCCTGCGCCACGCGGCCAGCACTTTCAGCCGCAACCTGGGCGGCGAACGGCGTCGACTTACGCGAGCCCTTGAAGCCTTGGCCACCCGACGTCGCCCACGACAGAGCGTTGCCCTGGCGGTCGGTGATCGTGATGATTGTGTTGTTGAACGACGCGTGAACGTGCGCGATGCCGTCGGCGACGTTCTTGCGAACCTTCTTGCGCGCGCGCTGGGCGGCGGTATTCGCTGCTTTTGCCATAGTTCCTATCCTTTACCCGACGGATTACTTCTTGAGCGCGACGCCGGCCTTGCGCGGACCCTTACGGGTACGGGCATTGGTGCGGGTACGCTGACCACGCATCGGCAGGCCCTTGCGATGGCGCACGCCACGGTAGCAGCCCAGATCCATCAGGCGCTTGATGTTCATCGTCGTTTCACGGCGCAGATCGCCTTCAACGAGGAACTTCTCGATTTCCTTACGCAGCGCGTCCTGGTCCGGATCCGTCAGGTCCTTGACCTTCTTGTCGGTCGGGATGCCAGTAGCCTCGCAAATCTTCTGAGCGCGCGAGCGGCCGATACCGTAGATCGCCGTCAGGCCAATCACGGTATGTTTGTGGTTGGGGATGTTGACCCCTGCGATACGTGCCATTCGTCAATCCTCTTTGCGAAATTAGCCTTGGCGCTGCTTATGACGCGGGTCCGACGAGCAGATCACACGCACCACGCCCTTGCGCTTGATGATTTTGCAGTTGCGGCAAATGCGCTTAACAGAAGCCAGCACTTTCATGATTTTCCTCTTCCTTCAATTCCAGTCCGCTCACTTCGCCCGGAATACGATGCGCGCGCGGGACAGATCATACGGGGTCAATTCGACCGTCACCTTGTCCCCGGGCAAGATGCGGATGTAATGCATGCGCATCTTGCCGGAAATATGGCCTAACACTACGTGGCCGTTCTCTAGCTTGACGCGAAACGTTGCGTTGGGGAGGTTTTCCAGCACCTCGCCCTGCATCTGGATCGCGTCATCTTTAGCCATGTCCCTTCAGGTTCGTGCGATCGCTCTTAGCGGAGCGTCAGGTTTCCCTTGAAATTCGCCTTCTTCATCAAAGACTCGTACTGCTGAGACATCACGTAGGACTGCACTTGCGCCATGAAGTCCATCGTGACAACCACGATGATCAACAGGGATGTCCCACCGAAGTAGAACGGCACATTCCAGCGCAGCACCAAGAACTCCGGCAACAGACACACCAGCGTGATGTAGATCGCACCCGCCAGGGTCAACCGCACCAGAATCTTGTCGATATACCGCGTGGTTTGCTCGCCCGGACGGATGCCCGGAATGAACGCCCCACTTTTCTTCAGGTTATCCGCCACTTCCCGGCTGTTATAGACCAGCGCGGTGTAGAAGAAACAGAAGAAGATGATCGCCGCTGCATACAGCAGGATGTACACCGGCTGACCCGGCGACAGCGTTGCCGCGAGGTCCTTGACAACCCGTGCAACCGGATTCGTCGAGTTGCCAGCTGTAAACCAGCCCGCGATCGTGGCCGGGAACAGAATGATCGACGACGCAAAGATCGGCGGAATCACCCCGGCCATATTCAACTTCAGCGGCAGATGCGACGACTGTCCGCCATAAATCTTGTTACCAACCTGCCGCTTGGCGTAATTGACGAGGATCTTGCGCTGGCCCCGTTCGATGAACACAACCACGAACGTCACCGCACCAATAATCGCCACCACCAGGATCGCCGAGAAAATCCCCATCGATCCCGTACGCACCAGCTCGAACAACCCGCCGATCGCATTGGGCAGCCCGGCAGCAATCCCGCCGAAAATGATGATCGAGATCCCGTTGCCCAGACCACGCTCGGTGATCTGCTCACCCAGCCACATCAGGAACATGGTGCCCGTCACCAGCGTAATCACGGCGGTGGCCCGGAACATCAGACCCGGATCCAAAACCAGACCCGGCTGCGCTTCGAGTGCCACTGCAATCCCCAGCGCCTGGAACGTTGCCAGGACGACCGTACCGTAGCGCGTGTACTGCGTAATCTTGCGCTGGCCGGCTTGGCCTTCCTTCTTCAACGATTCCAGCTGCGGCAACACGATCGTCAGCAGTTGCATGATGATCGACGCCGAGATGTACGGCATGATCCCCAGCGCAAACACCGTGAAACGCGACAGCGCACCACCGGAGAACAGGTTGAACATCCCGAGGATGCCACCCGACTGCCGTTGGAAAAGCTGCGCCAGTTGATCCGGATCGATACCGGGCACAGGAATGTGCGCGCCGATCCGGTACACCAGCAGTGCCAGAACCAGGAACACCAACCGACGGCGAAGATCGCCGTACTTGGCCGTGTTCTTGGCCTGGGCCATCACATTAGGTTTCGCCGTGGCCAAACGGATGCTCCGTCAGTGTGAAACAGCAGGCTATTAGGCCAGCGAGCCACCAGCCGCTTCGATTGCAGCTTTCGCCCCAGCCGTCGCGCTGATACCCTTCAGAGTGACCTTCTTGTCGATTTCGCCCGACAGGATCACCTTGGCGCTCTTGACCATCTCGCCAACGAGGCCGGCTTGCTTGAGGGACAGCAGATCGATTTCTTCGATCGGCAGGCCCGCCAGGTCGCCCAGACGCACTTCAGCGGTGAATTCCTTGGTCAGCGAGGTGAAACCACGCTTGGGCAGACGACGATGCAGGGGCATCTGGCCGCCTTCGAAGCCGACCTTATGGAAACCACCCGAACGCGACTTCTGACCCTTGTGACCACGACCAGCCGTCTTGCCCAGGCCCGAACCAATACCGCGACCAACGCGGCGCTTGGCGTGCTTGGAGCCGGCTGCCGGCTTCAGGTTATTCAGTTGCATGTTCTTCTCCGTCTTGCCTTAGCCGATGACCTTGACCAGGTAGGACACCTTGTTGATCATGCCGCGCACTGCGGGCGTGTCCTGCAATTCGGACACCGAGTTCATGCGGCGCAGGCCCAGGCCGCGCACCGTGGCGCGGTGGTCTTCGCGCGTGCCGATCAGGCTGCGCACGAGTTGGACTTTCACGGTTTTCTGCGACATATCGTTCACCTATCCCTTCGGCTTAGCCGAGGATCTCTTCGACCGACTTGCCACGCTTGGCGGCAACTTCGGCCGGGGTGCTCATCTTGCGCAGGCCATCCAGCGTTGCGCGCACCATGTTGTAAGGATTGGTCGAACCGTGCGACTTGGTCACGATGTTCGTCACGCCCATCACTTCGAAGATAGCGCGCATCGGGCCGCCGGCGATCACGCCGGTACCGTCCTTCGCGGGCATCATCTGCACCTTCGCGGCGCCATGCTTGCCAACCACTTCGTGCTGCAGCGTACCGTTCTTCAGCGGGACCTTGACCATCTTGCGACGGGCTTCGTCCATTGCCTTCTGCACGGCCACCGGGACTTCCTTAGCCTTACCCTTGCCCATGCCGATACGGCCGTCGCCGTCGCCGACCACAGTCAGAGCAGCGAAACCGAGAATCCGGCCGCCCTTGACCACCTTGGTCACACGGTTGACCGCGATCATCTTCTCGCGAAGACCGTCGTCGCGTTCGTCCCCTTGGACCTTAGGTTGAATTTTTGCCATGACGATATCCTCTATGCCGGCTTAGAACTTCAGGCCAGCTTCGCGTGCCGCGTCGGCCAGAGCCTTTACGCGACCGTGATAACGGAAACCCGAGCGATCGAACGCCACGGCTTCGATGCCGGCAGCCTTCGCCTTCTCAGCGATACGCTTACCCACCAGGGTGGCAGCAGCGGTGTTGCCACCGTTGCCGTTCAGTTCCTTGCGGACTTCGGCTTCCGCCGTCGAGGCCGAAGCCAGGACCTTGGTGCCATCTTCCGAGAAGACCTGCGCATAAATGTGCAGGTTCGTACGGTGCACAGCCAGACGGGCGACGTTCAGTTCCGCAATTTTCAGGCGGGTCTGACGTGCACGGCGCAGACGCGAGTCATTTTTGTTCATGATGTGCACCCTTACTTCTTCTTGGTTTCCTTCAGGATCACACGCTCATCGGCGTAGCGCACACCCTTGCCCTTGTAAGGCTCCGGCGGACGATAACCACGCACTTCAGCGGCGACCTGACCAACTTTTTGCTTATCCGAACCCTTGATGATGATCTCGGTTTGCGTCGGCGTTTCCGCCTTCACGCCTTCCGGCATCTCATGGATCACGTCGTGCGAGAAACCGAGTTGCAGCTTCAGAGCGGTGCCCTGAACCGATGCCCGGTAACCCACGCCGACCAGGTTCAGCTTGCGCTCGAAGCCCGTCGTCACACCCTTGACCATGTTGGCCGTCAGGGCGCGCATCGTACCTTGCAGCGCATTGGCTTCACGCGACTCATCTGCCGGCGCGAACGTGATCGTGCCGTTGTCGGTGGTGACCTTGACCAGCGAGTGGATCGGCTGGGTCAGGGTGCCCAGCGGGCCCTTAACGGTCAGCAGACCACCAGCGAAATTAACTTCGGCGCCCTTGGGCAGCGCGATGGGAGCCTTACCTACGCGAGACATGGTTCCCCTCCCTTAGGCGACGTAGCAAATGACTTCGCCACCGACACCGGTTGCGCGGGCGCGGCGGTCCGTCATCAGACCCTGCGGGGTCGAGATGATGGCGACACCCAGGCCGTTCATCACTTGCGGAATTTCATTACGGCCCTTGTACACACGCAGACCAGGCTTCGAGACGCGCTCCAGGCGCTCGATGACCGGGCGGCCAGCGTAGTACTTCAGACCAATCGTCAGCGTGGACTTGCCACCCTGCTCGGTCACGGCGAATTCGTCGATGTAGCCTTCGTCCTTCAGGACTTTGGCGATTGCCACCTTCAGCTTCGACGACGGCATGACCACCGACGCTTTTTCCACCGCTTGCGCGTTGCGGATACGCGTCAGCATATCGGCGATCGGATCGCTCATGCTCATACTGTTTCTCCTGTAGCCTGTGCGTGATTACCAGCTGGCTTTCGTCAGACCCGGGATCTCGCCCTTGAAGGCGATCTCGCGGAGCTTGTTACGCGCCAGGCCGAACTTACGGAACGTACCGCGGGGACGACCGGTGATCGAGCAGCGGTTGCGCTGACGCGTCGGATTTGCGTTGCGCGGCAGCGCTTGCAATTTCAGACGCGCTTCGTAGCGCTCTTCTTCCGACTTGCTTTGGTCGGCCACGATGGCTTCGAGAGCGGCGCGCTTCTCAGCGTACTTGGCCACGAGCTTGGCACGCTTCTTCTCGCGTTCGATCAGAGACAATTTAGCCACGGTAACCCCTTAATTACGGAACGGGAACTTGAACGCATTGAGGAGCGCCTTCGCTTCCTCGTCGTTCTTCGCAGTCGTCGTGATGCTGATGTTCAGACCACGGAGTGCGTCGATCTTGTCGTACTCGATCTCGGGGAAAATGATCTGCTCTTTCACACCGATGTTGTAGTTGCCGCGACCATCGAACGCCTTACCCGACACACCACGGAAGTCGCGCACGCGGGGCAGCGACACGGTGATGAAGCGATCCAGGAATTCGTACATCCGTTGGCCACGCAGCGTGACCATCGTACCGATCGGGTAACCCTGGCGAATCTTGAAGCCGGCGATAGCCTTGCGGGCTTTCGTCACGATGGGCTTCTGGCCAGCGATCTTGATCAGGTCGCCCGTGGCGTGCTCGATGACCTTCTTGTCATTGATGGCTTCACCAAGACCCATGTTCAGGGTGATCTTGGTGATGCGCGGCACTTCCATCACGGACTTGTAACCAAACTGCTTGATCAGTTCGGGCACAACCTTCTCTTTGTAAAACTCTTGCAGACGTGCAGTCATGCTCAACTCCTCTCTATTGCCCAGAATCAAGCGCCGACGGCAGCACCGGTGGTCTTCAGCACGCGCGTCTTCACGCCGCCTTCAACCTTGATGCCAACGCGCGACGGCTTGCCATTGGCATCCACGAGCGCAACGTTCGAAATATGGATGGGCATGACCTTGTCGACCACACCACCCGTGGTACCCAGCATTGGGTTCGGACGCACGTGCTTCTTGGCAACGTTCACGCCTTCAACCGTCACATGCTCGGCGAGCACGGCCAGCACCGTACCTTGCTTGCCCTTGTCTTTACCGGTACGGACGATGACGCGATCGCCCTTGCGAATCTTGTTCATGCGGCCTCCGTTTACAGCACTTCCGGCGCGAGCGACACGATCTTCATGAAGCGCTCGGTACGGAGTTCGCGAGTGACCGGCCCGAAGATACGGGTGCCGATCGGCTCAAGCTTGGTGTTCAGCAGCACGGCGGCATTGCCGTCGAACTTGATGAGCGAGCCGTCGGGACGGCGCACGCCCTTGGCGGTACGCACCACCACGGCATTGTAGATATCGCCCTTCTTCACGCGACCACGCGGGGCAGCGTCCTTGACGCTGACCTTGATGATGTCGCCGACGCTGGCGTAGCGGCGCTTCGAACCGCCCAGCACCTTGATGCACATGACTTCACGCGCACCCGTGTTATCGGCCACTTCGAGCCGGCTTTCTGTCTGAATCATGGTGTTCTCGTCCCAACTTAATTCGCCAAACGCACAATGCGCAGAGGCGATCAGTCTTGGTCCCGCCGGCTGCTGGCATTGCGCCAACTGCGATTGGGTTGATCAACTTGAAGTCGGTAGCTGCCCGACGGCGATTGCCGCCTGGCCCATTCGCTTTTTCCCTCACCCGAGCCACCAGCAGATTTGCCAGCCACCCTCTGAAAGGGAAAGACCGAGACTATATCACATAATCTCGGCCTTGCAACAGCAAACTGCTCCGCTGTTGTTTTAGATCACGCGTGCAGCTTCAAGCAGACGTGACACCACCCACGACTTCGTGCGGGAAAGCGGACGCGACTCCGTGATCTCAACCTTGTCGCCTTCGTTGTACTGATTGGCTTCGTCGTGCGCGTGGTACTTCTTCGAGCGCACCACGTACTTGCCGTACAGCGGATGCTTGACGCGGTTTTCGATCAGGACCGTGACGGTCTTGTCCATCTTGTTGCTGACAACGCGACCGACGAGCGTGCGCTTCAGGGACGTTGCGGCTTCAGTCATTTCTGGTTCCCCTTCTGGCCCAGCACGGTGCGGACACGCGCGATGTCACGACGCACCTTCTTCAGCTGGCTGGTGTTCTGCAGCTGTTGCGTCGCTTTTTGCATGCGCAGGCCAAATTGAGCCTTCAGCAGCTCGGAGAGCTCCTGGTTCAGCCCGGCGACATCTTTGTCGCGCAGTTCGGATGCTTTCATGGTGTGTGCTCCTTACGTTCCGACCTGACGCACCACGAAGCTGGTCGCGATCGGCAGCTTGGCAGCGGCCAGGCGGAATGCCTCGCGTGCCAGTTCTTCGCCAACGCCGTCCATTTCGTACAGCATCTTGCCCGGCTGAATTTCAGCCACGTAGTATTCCGGGTTGCCCTTACCGTTACCCATACGGACTTCGGCAGGCTTCTTCGAGATCGGCTTGTCCGGGAAAATCCGGATCCAAATGCGGCCGCCACGCTTGATGTGACGGGTCATCGCACGACGGGCCGACTCAATCTGACGCGCGGTCAGACGGCCGCGGCCCATCGCCTTCAGACCGAACTCGCCGAACGAGACTGCGTTGCCGCGCGTCGCGATACCGGTGTTACGGCCCTTCTGCTCCTTGCGGTACTTCCTGCGCTTAGGTTGCAGCATGTTTATTCTCCAGTCTTGGCGTCGGCGCCACGACGGGCACCTGCACCAGCACCAGCACCGCGGCGCTGACCGGCCGGGCGACCTTCGCCCTCACGGCGACGACCTTCCGGGCGACCCGGACGCTTGCGGCGCTCTTCTTGCGGCTCTTCCACGACGGGTGCGTCGTTGCGACCGAGGTGGTCACCCTTGTATACCCACACCTTGACACCGATGATGCCGTAGGTGGTTTCCGCTTCGGAGAAGCCGTAGTCGATATCTGCGCGCAGCGTGTGCAGGGGCACACGGCCTTCGCGGTACCACTCGGTACGGGCGATTTCGATGCCGTTCAGACGGCCCGAGCTCATGATCTTGATGCCTTGGGCACCCAGACGCATCGCGTTCTGCATCGCGCGCTTCATTGCGCGACGGAACATGATGCGGCGCTCGAGCTGCTGCGTGATCGAATCGGCGATCAGCTGTGCATCGACTTCCGGCTTGCGGATTTCTTCGATGTTAACGTGCACGGGCACGCCCATGCGACGCTGCAGTTCGGCCTTCAGCAGTTCGATGTCCTCGCCCTTCTTGCCGATCACCACGCCCGGACGTGAGCTGTAAATGGTGATACGAGCATTCTTGGCCGGACGCTCGATGACCACGCGGCCCACCGACGCGTTCTTCAGCTTCTTCTTCAGAAACTCGCGAACCTCGATGTCTTCCTTGAGCATGCCGGCAAACTGGGTGTTGCTCGCGTACCAACGCGATGCCCAGTTACGGCTGACAGCCAGACGGAAGCCAGTCGGATGAATCTTCTGTCCCATCGTGACCCCTTAGTTGCCCAGCGTCACAGTGATGTGACAGGTTTGTTTCTCGATGCGGTTGCCACGGCCCTTCGCACGCGCCGTGAAACGCTTGAGCGACGTGGCCTTGTCGATGTAGATCGACTTGACCTTCAGCTCGTCGATATCGGCGCCTTCATTGTGCTCGGCGTTCGCGATGGCGGACTCAACCACCTTCTTCACGATGCCAGCCGCCTTCTTCGGGCTGAACGTCAGCACGTTGAGCGCGCGCTCGATCGACAGGCCGCGAATCTGGTCAGCGACCAGGCGCGTCTTCTGTGCGGAGATACGGGCGCCGCGATGAATCGCTTTAACTTCCATGATTGCCCCTTATCGCTTCGCTTTCTTGTCGGCAGCGTGGCCCTTGAACGTACGCGTGAGCGCAAATTCGCCGAGCTTGTGGCCAACCATGTTTTCCGTGACATACACGGGCACGTGCTGACGGCCGTTGTGAACGGCGATCGTCAGGCCGATGAAGTCCGGCAGAATGGTCGAACGACGCGACCAAGTCTTGATGGGCTTCTTGTCCTTCGTTTGCACTGCCGCCTCAACCTTCTTCAGCAGGTGGGCGTCAATGAAAGGACCCTTTTTTACGGAACGAGTCATATCTAAGCTCCTACCTACCGATTAACGCTTGTGACGGCGCTGAACGATCATGCTGTCAGTGCGCTTGTTACGACGGGTGCGGTAGCCCTTGGTCGGCGTACCCCACGGGGACACCGGATCACGGCCAGCAGCAGTCTTACCTTCACCACCACCATGCGGGTGATCGACCGGGTTCATCACCACACCGCGAACGGTCGGGCGAATACCGCGCCAACGGGTTGCACCGGCCTTGCCGATCTGGCGCAGGCTGTGCTCTTCGTTGCCGACTTCACCAATGGTCGCGCGGCACTCAATGTGCACGCGGCGCACTTCACCCGAGCGCAGACGCACTTGAGCGTAGATGCCTTCGCGAGCCAGCAGCACGGCGGACGTACCGGCCGAACGGGCAACTTGAGCGCCCTTGCCCGGCAGGATTTCCACGCAGTGGATCGTCGTACCGACAGGGATGTTGCGGATCGGCAGGTTGTTACCGGCCTTGATCGGCGCTTCCGAGCCGTTGGCGATGGCTTGGCCAACCACAGCGCCCTTCGGGGCGATGATGTAGCGGCGTTCGCCGTCAGCGAACAGCACGAGCGCGATGTTGGCGCTACGGTTCGGGTCGTATTCCAGGCGTTCGATCTTGGCCGGGATACCGTCCTTGTCGTTACGCTTGAAATCGACGATGCGATAGTGATGCTTGTGACCACCGCCCTTGTGACGGGTAGTGATGTGGCCGTTGTTGTTACGACCCGACTTCTGGATTTGCTTTTCCAGCAGCGGACCGTGCGGCGCGCCCTTGTGAAGGTCGGGGTTAACGACCTTCACCATCGAGCGGCGGCCCGGCGATGTCGGCTTGGTTTTGACGAGTGCCATGATTACTTGGCCTCCGCTTCAAAATTGATTTCCTGGCCCGGCTTCAGCGACACATAGGCCTTCTTCACGTGGTCACGACGACCCATGAAGCGGCCGAAGCGCTTTTGCTTGCCCTTCTGGTTCAGGATCTGGACGGACTCGACTTCGACCTTGAACAGCAGCTCGACAGCAGCCTTCACTTCGCCCTTGTTGGCGTCGCGAGCCACTTCGAACACGACCTGTTCGTTCTTCTCGGCCACCAGGGTTGCCTTTTCAGACACCACAGGTGCCAGCAGCACCTGCATCAGGCGATGGTCGTTCTTGGCAACTTGCGTCATTTCAGCAACTCCTCGATCTGCGCGACGGCTGCCTTGGTCACGAGCACCTTCTTGTAGTGCACGAGCGACAGCGGGTCGGCGTGACGCGGCTCAACCACGAGCACGTGCGCCAGGTTGCGCGATGCCAGGAAGAGGTTTTCGTCCAGGTTATCGGTAATCACGAGCACCGAATCCAGGCCCATGGCGCGGAACTTGTCGGCCAGCAGCTTGGTTTTGGGCGCGTCGACGGACAGGCTGTCAACGACGTTGATGCGACCTTCACGGGCGAGCTGCGAATAAATCGAGCGCATGCCGGCGCGGTACATCTTCTTGTTGACCTTCTGCGAGAAGTTTTCTTCCGGGCTGTTCGGGAAGATACGACCACCCCCGCGCCACAGCGGGGAGGAGCTCATACCTGCACGGGCGCGGCCCGTACCCTTTTGACGCCACGGCTTCTTGGTCGTGTGCTTGACCTCTTCACGGTCCTTCTGCTTACGGTTACCGCTGCGAGCGTTGGCCTGGTAAGCGACGACGACTTGGTGAACGAGGGCTTCGTTGTAGTCACGGCCGAACACTTCCGGCGAGGCAGCAACGCCGGCGCCGAGTTGACCGTTGTCCTGGAGCAGCTTCAGTTCCATGCGTTTGCTCCTTATGCCTTCTTGGCGCGGGCCTTCACGGCCGGCGTGACGATGACTTGACCGCCCTTGGCGCCCGGAATCGCACCCTTGACCAGCAGCAGCTTGCGCTCTGCGTCGATCTTGGCGATTTCCAGATTCTGGACGGTACGGGTGACGTCACCCATGTGACCGGTCATGCGCTTACCCGGGAACACGCGGCCCGGATCCTGCGCCATACCGATCGAGCCCGGCACGTTGTGCGAGCGCGAGTTACCGTGCGAGGCGCGGCCCGACGAGAAGTTGTAGCGCTTGATGGTACCGGCGTAGCCCTTACCAATCGTCACACCCTGGACGTCGATCTTCTGACCGACTTCGAACAGGTCGACGCTGATGTTCGCGCCAGGCTGGAATTCAGCGGCACGAGCGGCATCCACTCGGAATTCTTTGATGACTTCGCCCGCTTCCACGCCGGCTTTGGCGAGATGACCCGCCAGCGGCTTGGTGACGCGGCTGGCGCGTCGGGTGCCGAAGGTGACTTGAACCGCGGTATAACCGTCGGTCTCGTCCGTCTTGATTTGCGTCACGCGGTTGTCGCCGACCTCGAGCACGGTGACGGGAATCGAATCGCCGTCGTCCGT
Organism: Ralstonia sp. OTU4908; assembly: GCF_038440115.1. NCBI lineage: Bacteria > Pseudomonadati > Pseudomonadota > Betaproteobacteria > Burkholderiales > Burkholderiaceae > Ralstonia > Ralstonia sp. OTU4908. The sequence continues at coordinate 137,365 of NZ_JASATD010000009.1, forward strand.
GAAAATACGGGTCATGCCAACCTTGCGACCTACAAGGCCAAGGCTCATGGTTTGCTCCATTCCCAGCTGCGATTGGCCGGGGCTGATTGATACTACGAATCTTGAACTGGACTGCGCCTAAAGAGACGGCGCGAGGCCAAATGGCCAGCCCACTCCCCTGACTAAAGGGGTAGCCGTACAATATATCCCGGTTACGAACAATATGCAAGGCCGATTGCCGGATAGCGCCCGGACGTCGTGTGCAATGCAACATCCGCCACCTCAAGAGCAAAACGGCGAGCACTTGGCTCGCCGTCTGCCCGTTACCGGAAGGATCCGGCAGCGTTGTCTTGCTTATTGCAGCTTGATCTCGACGTCCACACCGGCCGGCAGGTCCAGCTTCATCAGCGCGTCGACAGTCTTATCCGTCGGGTCGACGATGTCCATCAGGCGCTGGTGCGTGCGGATTTCGAACTGGTCGCGACTGGTCTTGTTGACGTGCGGCGAACGCAGAACGTCGAAACGCTGGATGCGAGTCGGCAGGGGCACCGGGCCCTTGACGATCGCGCCGGTGCGCTTGGCGGTCTCGACGATTTCAGCGGCCGACTGGTCGATCAGGCGATAGTCGAAAGCCTTCAGGCGGATACGGATCTTCTGGTTCTGCATGATGTTTCCTTAAAGAGCATGGCGGCCGGGCCGCCGGTAGATTGAAAGAGCGATGCAACAGGCGATGCGCCGCACCCCTTGCGAGGAACAGCGCATCAATCCGCCTTTTACTTCAGGATCTTGGCAACGACGCCAGCACCGACGGTACGACCACCTTCACGGATTGCGAAGCGCAGGCCTTCTTCCATGGCGATCGGGGCGATCAGCTTGACGGTGATCGACACGTTGTCGCCCGGCATGACCATTTCCTTGCCTTCCGGCAGGGCGATCGAGCCGGTCACGTCCGTCGTACGGAAGTAGAACTGCGGGCGGTAGTTGTTGAAGAACGGCGTGTGACGGCCGCCTTCGTCCTTCGACAGGATGTAGACCTCGCCCGTGAATTCCGTGTGCGGCTTGATCGAGCCCGGCTTGGCCAGCACTTGGCCGCGCTGGACGTCTTCGCGCTTCGTGCCGCGCAGCAGAATACCGACGTTGTCGCCTGCCTGACCTTGGTCCAGCAGCTTGCGGAACATTTCCACGCCCGTGCAGGTCGTCTTGTCGATCTTCGGCTTGTCGCCGTCCATGGCGATACCGACGATTTCGATTTCTTCGCCGACCTTGATCACGCCGCGCTCGATACGGCCGGTCACCACGGTGCCGCGACCCGAGATCGAGAACACGTCTTCCACCGGCATCAGGAACGTACCGTCAACAGCGCGCTCCGGCGTCGGGATGTAGGTGTCCAGTGCGTCGGCCAGGTTCATGATGGCCACTTCGCCCAGTTCGCCCTTGTCGCCTTCCAGCGCCAGCTTGGCCGAACCCTTGATGATCGGGGTGTCGTCGCCCGGGAAGTCGTACTTCGACAGAAGTTCGCGCACTTCCATCTCGACCAGCTCCAGCAGCTCAGCGTCGTCCACCATGTCGCACTTGTTCAGGAAGACGATGATGTACGGCACGCCGACCTGACGGGCCAGCAGGATGTGCTCACGCGTTTGCGGCATCGGGCCGTCAGCGGCCGAGCACACGAGGATTGCACCGTCCATCTGGGCGGCACCGGTGATCATGTTCTTGACGTAATCGGCGTGGCCCGGGCAGTCAACGTGCGCGTAGTGGCGGTTGGCCGTTTCGTACTCGATGTGCGCGGTGTTGATCGTAATGCCGCGTGCCTTTTCTTCCGGCGCTGCGTCGATTTCGTCGTACTTCTTCGCGGTACCACCGAACTTGCTCGACAGCACGGTTGCGATCGCTGCGGTCAGCGTCGTCTTGCCGTGGTCAACGTGACCAATCGTACCAACGTTCACGTGCGGCTTGGTCCGCTCGAACTTTTCCTTTGCCATGTCAGCTCCTCAATTCGGAATCAGCTAATTACTAGATTTGGGATGCAGGCGGCACGCACGCGCGCGCCGCCAAAACACGTTGATTACTTCGTACCCTTGGCAGCCATCACTGCTTCGGCGATGTTCTTCGGTGCCTCAGCGTATTGCTTGAATTCCATGGTGTACGTGGCGCGGCCCTGCGTTTGCGAGCGCAGCGACGTCGAATAACCGAACATTTCCGACAGCGGGACTTCGGCCTTGATGATCTTGCCGCCGCCCACCATATCGTCCATGCCCTGCACGATGCCGCGGCGGGACGACAAGTCGCCCATCACGGTACCCGTGTAGTCTTCCGGCGTTTCCACTTCCACAGCCATCATCGGCTCCAGCAGAACCGGCGTGGCGCGGCGCATGGCTTCCTTGAAAGCCATCGAACCGGCCATGCGGAACGCGTTTTCGTTCGAGTCCACGTCGTGGTACGAACCGAACGTCAGCGTGACCTTCACGTCCACCACCGGGAAGCCCGCCAGAATACCGGCCGGCAGCGTGTCGACGATACCCTTCTCGACCGCCGGAATGTATTCGCGAGGAATCACACCGCCCTTGATGGCGTCGACGAATTCGAAGTTCTTGCCAGCCTTCTTCGCCTCCTCGTCCGCCGGTTCCAGCGTGATCACAGCGTGACCGTACTGGCCGCGACCGCCGGACTGCTTGACGAACTTGCCTTCGACGTCTTCGACCTTCTTGCGGATGGTTTCGCGGTAGGCAACTTGCGGGGCGCCAATGTTGGCTTCCACGCCGAATTCGCGCTTCATGCGATCGACCAGAATTTCGAGGTGGAGCTCGCCCATACCCGAAATGATGGTCTGGCCCGATTCTTCATCGGTACGCACACGGAACGACGGATCTTCAGCAGCCAGGCGGTTCAGGGCGATACCCATCTTTTCCTGGTCAGCCTTGGTCTTCGGCTCGACAGCCTGCGAGATCACCGGCTCCGGGAACACCATGCGCTCGAGAATGATCGGGGCGCTCGGGTCGCACAGCGTGTCGCCCGTGGTGGCGTCCTTCAGGCCCACCGCAGCGGCGATGTCGCCTGCCAGCACTTCCTTGATTTCTTCGCGCTGGTTGGCGTGCATCTGCAGAATACGGCCTAGACGCTCCTTCTTCTGCTTCACCGGGTTGTACACGGTGTCGCCGGAGTTGATCTTGCCCGAGTAGACGCGGAAGAAGATCAGCTGACCAACGAACGGGTCGGTCATGATCTTGAACGCCAGCGCCGAGAATTTCTCGTTGTCGTCTGCCTTGCGCTCGAGCTTCTTCTCTTCGTCGTTTTCGTCGATGCCTTGAACCGGCGGAATGTCGACGGGCGACGGCAGGAAGTCGATCACGGCGTCGAGCATGCGCTGCACGCCCTTGTTCTTGAACGCGGTGCCGCACAGCATCGGCTGGATTTCGCAGGCGATGGTACGGTCGCGCAGTGCCTTGACGATCTCAGCACGGGACAGCTCTTCGCCGCCCAGGTACTTTTCCATCAGCTCTTCGCTGGCTTCAGCTGCCGACTCGACCATCTTCTCGCGCCACTCGTTCGCGACGTCAACCAGGTTGGCCGGGATGTCGTGGTATTCGAACTTCACGCCCTGGCTGGCTTCGTCCCAAATGATCGCCTTCATTTCCAGCAGATCGACGACGCCCTGGAAGCCGTCTTCAGCGCCGATGGGCACCACGACGGGCACCGGGTTGGCCTTCAGACGGGTCTTCAGCTGGTCGTAGACCTTGAAGAAGTTCGCGCCGGTACGGTCCATCTTGTTGACGAACGCCAGACGCGGCACCTTGTACTTGTTGGCCTGACGCCAGACGGTTTCCGACTGCGGCTGCACGCCACCCACTGCGCAGTACACCATGCACGCGCCGTCCAGCACACGCATGGAACGCTCCACCTCAATGGTGAAGTCCACGTGGCCCGGGGTGTCGATGATGTTGAAACGGTGCTCGGGGTAGTTGCCGCCCATGCCCTTCCAGAAGGCGGTGGTCGCAGCAGACGTGATGGTGATGCCGCGCTCTTGCTCCTGCTCCATCCAGTCCATGGTGGCGGCGCCATCATGCACTTCACCGATCTTGTGGTTCACACCGGTGTAGAACAGGATCCGCTCGGTCGTGGTGGTCTTGCCGGCGTCGATGTGAGCGGAGATACCGATGTTACGGTAGCGCTCAATGGGGGTCTTACGAGCCACGGTTAATCCTCAGATTCGTCAACGGGGCGCTGGCCTACGGCCAAGCGCCCCTAATACAAATGGGCGAGATGTGCGCACACAGCCCGCCCAGCAACCAACAACGTTGTCGCGTCGCTTAGAAGCGGAAGTGCGAGAACGCCTTGTTGGCTTCAGCCATGCGGTGCACTTCGTCGCGCTTCTTCATGGCGCCGCCGCGGCCTTCCGAGGCTTCGAGCAGCTCACCAGCCAGACGCAGGGCCATCGACTTCTCGCTGCGCTTCTTCGCAGCTTCCCGCAGCCAACGCATCGCCAATGCCAGACGACGCGACGGCCGGACTTCGACCGGCACCTGATAGTTGGCGCCACCAACACGACGGCTCTTCACTTCGACCACCGGCTTGATGTTGCCGATAGCCAGCGTGAACACCTCGATCGGCGCCTTGCCTGCTTTCTTTTCGATCTGGTCGAACGCACCGTAGACGATACGTTCAGCCACCGACTTCTTGCCGTCCAGCATCAGGACGTTCATGAACTTGGCGACTTCCACATTGCCGAACTTCGGGTCCGGCAGAATTTCCCGCTTGGGGACTTCACGACGACGTGGCATCTTCTTTCCTTCTCTGTTCAGTTGAGAACCGCTTCGGTTCTCCGGCCACCAACTAGCTTGTCTTCCAACAATCTGAGCCGGGTGACCACTTACTCGACGGTGCCAGTGCGGTCAAAAAACGCACCGTTGTACCGCCTGCTCATGACAAGACCGTGACCGCAAAAGCGGCGCGATCCCACTGACGACTTAGGCCGCCTTCGGACGCTTCGCGCCGTACTTCGAACGCGCTTGCTTACGGTCCTTGACGCCTTGCAGGTCAAGGGAGCCGCGCACGATGTGGTAACGCACACCCGGCAAGTCCTTCACACGGCCGCCGCGGATCAGCACGACGCTGTGTTCTTGCAGGTTGTGGCCTTCACCGCCGATGTACGAAATGACTTCGAAACCGTTGGTCAGGCGCACCTTGGCGACCTTACGCAGTGCCGAGTTCGGCTTCTTCGGCGTCGTGGTGTACACGCGGGTGCACACGCCGCGACGCTGCGGGCAGTTCTCAAGTGCCGGGCTCTTGCTCTTCAGCTTTTCCGAGACGCGGGGCTTGCGAACCAGTTGATTGATGGTTGGCATTGTTCAATCCAGCTTGGTTTTTGAAAAATCGCCGGCTCACATAACGTGAACGCCTCATTTGTGAGGCGGACGGCGCAATCGGGTTTTATGGAAGTGGCGAGCAGAACGCTCTGAAGGGAGGACCTGCGGGAACAGATCAAGACCAAAGAGCGCGAGCCCGTCTGGTTTCAGATGCCTTGCACGGCATTTGCCGGGCACGGACGCGCGAAACCAGAAGCCAAAAACTCGAATCTGGCATTATAGCGGCCTGTCTTGCAAGCGTCAAGCGCGCCGCCAGTCTGGCGACGCGTGAAGAGGTCAGCAACGGCGCGGTGTGGCGCCAATGGCACGCGGCGCACGCGCTGGCCATACGAAGACAAGTGCAGCCGCGGCCACAAACCCGAGCGCAAGAACGGATACGCCGATCCATCCGGCGCGGGCCCACGCCACGCCGGCCAATCCACCGCCTGCTGCCGCGCCGAAGAAGAACGCTCCGGTGTACAGACCGTTCACGCGCCCCCGGATCTCGGTCGACAGCGTGTTGACCATGTAGCGGCCAAGCGCCTGGTCGCCGATGGCGCCGAAATCGAGCAACAGCGCCGCAGCCACGAGCATCGCCAACATGACGGGAACGCTCAGGCCCGGCAGCAGCGCCGAAGCAAGCGCCACGAGCAAACCCGTTGCCGCGCAGCCGTGCGCGAGCAGCGTACCCACGCGCACGAGACCGCGATCCGCCAGCCGCCCGGCAATCGGCGCGGCCACGACACCGGCCGCACCGCACAGCGCGAAGATCCCGATGCCATTTTGCGAAAGATGGAACGGCGCTGCCACCAACCGCAGCGCCACAGCCGTCCAGAACAGCGTGAACGCCGCCATCAGCAAGGCCTGCGTAGCGGCACGGCGACGCAACACCGGCTCTCTGCGCAGCAGGTTGCCGTACGAGCCCAGCAGCGCGCCGTATGACAACGTGCGCGGCGGCACGAAGGTCGGCATCACGCGCGGCAGCAGGACGGCCAGCACGGCAATCGCCACCCCAGAAGCACCGTAAAACGCCCGCCACCCCCACTGCGCTGCGATGAAGCTGGCGGCCGGGCGGGAGAGCAGGATGCCCAGGTTCAGGCCGATCATGATGTCGCCCAGCACGCGCCCGCGCCGCTGGTCGGCGGCCAAGCGCCCCGCCAGTGCAATCAGCATCTGAATGACAGTCGACGTCAGGCCGATGGCGAAGGCGGCGAGCATCAGTACCTGGCCGCTGTGCGCGACGGTGGTCAGCGCCAGCGAAGCCACCGCGCCCCACAGCGTGCGCGAGGCCAGCGCGCGGTTGTCCTGCAGGTCGGTCAACGGCATCAGCAGCAACAGACCGATGCCATAGCCGATGAGCGTGGCGGTGACGAGCAAGCCAGCGGCGGCGGTGGTCCAGCCAATGCTCGCGGCGATCTCGGCAATGAGCGGCTGGATGCCGAACAGGTTGATGACGATAAGCCCGACGGCGACGGCAAACAGCGGCGTGGCGCCCAGGGGGAGCCGGTCGGCGGCGGGCGGGTTGGGATCGGCGATGGCAGGAGCTTCGGTAGTCATGATGAACAGGACGAAGGTTCGGAGGACCCATCGTAGACAGCCGATTCGCGCAGATTAAGGTAGGCTCTGGCGCCATATTGTTTCCATACATGCGCAAATATGGACCGGCTCTCTGATGTGGCGATCTTCGTGCAGGTAGTGGAGCGCGGCAGCTTGTCGGCGGCGGCCGAGGCGATGGGCATGTCGCGCGGGGTGATCAGCAAGGCGCTGGCGCGGCTGGAGGCGCGGTTGCAGACGCGTCTGCTGCAACGGACAACGCGGCGCCTGTCGCTCACCGAAGCGGGCGCGGCGTTCTTCGAGAAAAGCCGCGAGGGCCTGGCGCTCGTCGATGCGGCCGAACAGGCCGTGAGCGCCTTGCGCGACGAGGCGCGCGGCACGCTGCGCGTGTCGGCGCCGGCCTCGTATGCGGTGACATTGCTGGCGCCGCTCTTGGGCGCATTCCAGGCGCGCTATCCCGCCGTGCAGATCGACCTGGACATGAACGACCGCTACGCGGATCTGGTCGCGGGGCGCATCGACGTGGCGATCCGCATTGGCATGCTCGAGGACTCTTCGCTGGTCGCGCGGCGGCTGGCGAATTGCGCGCACGCCATCTACGGGGCGCCATCGTATTTTCGCGAGCGGGGCATTCCGCAGTCGCCCGAGGATTTGCGCAATCACAACTGCCTCGTCTACGCCAACTACGACGGGCCACACGACTGGGTGCTGACGGACGCCGCCGGCCATCGTCATATCGCTCACGTCGCGGGCTCGATGCTCGCCAATAACAGCCTGGTGCTGCGCGAGGCCGCACGGTCAGGGCTGGGCGTGTCGCTGGGGCCAGCGTATCTGGTGCGTGACGATGTTGCGGCTGGGCGCTTGCAGGCGGTGCTGACCGACTACACGGCGCGGGAGGTGCCGCTGCACGCGGTGTTCACGCAGCGTGTGCACCTGCTACCGAAGGTGCGGGCGTTTGTCGATTTCCTGGGCGACCACCTGAGCAGCACCGGCGCGATGGGGCCACTGCCGCTGTCCGCCTAGGCTTGCTCGCGGCACTTCTCCAGTACGTCGAGCAGCGCCTGGCCGTAGCGGTCCAACTTGGCCATGCCGATACCGGGAAGCTCGCCCAGCGCTTCACGCGAGTCGGGATCGGTCTCGGCAATGCGCGCCAGCGTGGCGTCGTGGAAGATCACATACGCAGGCACGCTGTGCTCGCGCGCAGCCTGCGTCCGCCAGGCACGCAACGCCTGCCAGCGCACCTGCGCTTCGGTAGAAAGCTCGGCGGCCGGATCGGCGCGACGCTCCTTCTTCGTCGACGATGACGCGCCACGCACCTTCTCGGCCTGACGACGCAGGATCACCGATTGCGCGCCCTTGAGCACGGGGCGCGCCGCGTCGGTCAGGATCAGCGCGCCATGGCCGCCGTGGTCCACCGCAAAGAGGCCTTGCGCGACCAGTTGTCGGAACACGCTGCGCCACGCGGCTTCGGACAGATCGCTGCCGATGCCGAAGGTAGAGAGCGTTTCGTGGTGCCACTGTTTGACGCGCTCCGTTGCGTTGCCGCGCAGGATATCGATGAGCTGGCCGGCGCCAAAGGTCACGCGGCTCGCCTGCTGCACGCGGTATGCACACGACAGCGCCATCTGCGCCTCGCGCGTGGCATCCCAGGTTTGCGGCGGCGTGAGGCACGTATCGCAGTTGCCGCAGGGCTGGCTGCTTTCCCCGAAGTACGCAAGCAGCGCCACGCGGCGGCAGGTTGCGGCTTCGCACAGGCCGAGCAGCGCTTCGAGCTTGGCGGTGGAGACGCGCTTGTGCACGTCGTCCGCATCGGACTCGTCGATCATGCGGCGCTGCTGCACCACGTCGGCCAGGCCGTAGGCCATCCATGCGTTGGCGGGCAGGCCGTCGCGGCCCGCGCGGCCGGTCTCCTGGTAGTAACCCTCCAGGCTCTTGGGCAAATCGAGGTGCGCAACGAAGCGGACGTCCGGCTTGTCGATGCCCATGCCGAAAGCGATGGTCGCCACCATCACGACGCCCTCCTCCTTGCGGAAGATCGCCTGATGGCGGGCACGCACTTGGGAGTCCATCCCTGCGTGATACGGCAGCGCGCGGATGCCCTGCTCGGCCAGCCACTGCGCGGTCTCTTCCACCTTCTTGCGCGACAGGCAATAGACGATGCCGGCGTCGCAGGTGTCGCCGTCCATGTGCTCGGCCCGGATGAAGCGCAGCAGCTGCTGCCGCGCGCTGTCCTTCTCGACGATGGTGTAGCGGATGTTCGGGCGGTCGAAGCTCGAGAGGAAGACGCGCGCGTCCGTCAGCGCCAGCCGCTCGACGATTTCGTCGCGCGTGACGGCGTCGGCCGTGGCGGTCAGCGCAATGCGAGGCACGTGCGGGAAACGCTCGTGCAGCACGGAAAGCTGGATGTACTCCGGCCGGAAATCGTGCCCCCACTGCGACACGCAGTGCGCTTCGTCGATGGCGAACAGGCCGATGCGCGATCGCTCAAGCAGCTCGAGGAAGCGCGGCGTCATCAACCGCTCGGGCGCCACGTAGACGAGGTCCAGCCGGCCCGCCGCCAGATCGCGCTCGACCTGCGCGGCCTCAGCGCCTGTCAGCGCGGAGTTGAGGTACGCGGCGCGCACGCCGGCTTCTTCAAGCGCGGCCACCTGGTCCTGCATCAACGCGATCAGCGGCGAAACCACAATGCCGGCGCCCTGCCCACGCCGGTGCCGCACGAGTGCAGGTATCTGATAGCAAAGCGATTTGCCGCCGCCGGTGGGCATCAGCACCAGGCAATCGCCGCCGTCGGCGACGTGCGCGACGATCTCCGCCTGCGGGCCGCGGAATGCGCTGTAGCCGAACACATCGTGCAGCACCGCATGCGTGGCGGCGGCGGTGTCTTCGGGCAGCGCCTGCAGCGCGTGGTCTATGGCGGGGGAGTCGTACATCGGGACGGCGGGTGCGCGCGGTGTCACGCGCGGGCTGGGCGAAACCGCTATTGTGACAAACCCCGCCGAGGGGCGGTCAATCAGGACACTCGGATTGTGGGCAACGCAGCGATCAGACCGTGCGCGCAACGATGCGATGGATCGTCCGCCCCGATGACTGGCTGACAGCCGCTTCGTCGAAAACCACCTCAGTGCCGGCCAGCGCCTCGCGCACGGGCGCCGCATCGAACGACGTGAAGAGCCTGCCGCGCCCATCGCGCTGATCCGCCTCAGGCGTGACGCGCCAGCTCAGGTACAGCGTGCCGCCCGGGCGCAGCAACGACACCAGGCGCTCCACCGACGCGCCAATCTGCTCGGGCGGCAGATGCATGATGACCGTCTCGCAGAGGACGTTGTCGAACGCGCCTTCGGCAATACCGACCAACTCGGGCAGCAGCGCCTGCCGAAACGACAGCCCCGGATACTGCTCGCGCGCGGCTTCGAGCAACCCGGCGGAGGCGTCGTAGCCGACGGCGGGATACCCATTGGCGTTGAGCCACGCCACCTCGCGGCCCGCGCCGCAGCCGATGTCGGCGGTGGCGCCGCCTGCCTTGAACTCACGGCGCAGCAACGCATACAGGTCTTCAGGCGCCGGCTGATCGCGCCACTCCTGCGCGAAGGTTTCGGCGAGGGTGTCGTAGGCGGCAACAGTCTGGGAGTCCATGGCGATCCTATTTCATCGTGAAACTGCGTAACAGCGTCAGATCGCCGGCCTTGCGCATCGGCACGACAAACGTCTGCTGGCGCTCGGACGGCGTGTTCTCGTCGGTGATGATGCTGACGGTGGCGGTGGTGATCGCACTGCCGTCATTGCCGCTGCCGTAGTAATTCACGTAGACGAGATACGTGCCGGGCACGGGGGCCGGGTTCGAGTAGATCTCGGGACCATACCCGGTGGTGACGTCCACGTCGAGCGCCCCACCGTTTTCGACCACGCGGTTGCCGTACCAGGCATGCTGGCCATCGGGCGATATGACGTGCAAGTCGAGATCGGTGCCATCGGTGTCCCACGACAGGACCACGCGCAAACGCGGACGCTGCTTGCCGGCGTAGCTGTCGTAGAACTGCACGCGCTTGGCGTCGCCGCGCGCGCTGCGCACCTCCACGCTGTTGCTGCCGGCGCCAAATGCATACGGGCGCGAGAACGTACCGTCTGCCTCGATGCGCTGCGGCATGGCCACGCCATTGACGATCAGCGTGCCCACCGACGAGCCGTCGGCGCCACGGCGGCGGCGCGGCTTGCTTTCGTCCATTGCTGCAGCAGCCTTCGGCTGGTTGCGGATGCGCCCGGCGATCATCGACGCCACACCCTGCCCTTGGGGCGTCGACACCGATACGGCCGGGTAATGCACGTCCTGCGTGTAGCGGGATTCATCGCCCGCCGAATTGCGCCAGCCATTGAGCGGCGCAGTCATCTCGATATTGCCGGCGTCGGTTTGCGCAAGCACGCTGCCAGCGGCCGCAAACGCGGCCAGCGCGATGGCAGCGGCGAGACGGAAAGTGGAAGGCATCATGTGCGTCACGTCAGAAGCGGATCGATTTCATCAGCGCCAGCTCGCCGATCTTGCGCAGCGGCACACTGACGAACTCGCGCCGCTCGTTGGGCGTGTTCTCGTTATAGATCAGCGTCAATTGTGCGGTGATGAGATCCCGGTCATGTGCCTTTTCGTCGAAGTTGTAGCCGCCGGCGTTGAAGTTGCCCCAATAGTTCACGTAGAACAGCCACACGCCCGGGCGTGGCGCGGCGGTCGAGAAAATCTCCGGCCCGGCACCGTCGACGCTGTCCACGTCGAGGCCGCCGCCGTCGGACAGCAGCGGCTGCGCCCAGAACGCGTGGTCGCCAATCGGCGAAATGACGTGCATGTCGACCTCGGCGCGCGGGTCGTCCCACGTGAGGACGGCGCGCAGCTTGGCCGATGTCTTGGTGGTGTCGGCCTCGTAGAACTGCAGGCGTTGGCGTGACTGCCCGTCGGCACTGACGATTTCGACGCTGTTCGAGCCGGGGCCGAACGCCCAGGGGCGCGCAAAACGGCCTTCGCCATCGCCATACAGCGGCATGGCGTTGCCGTTGACGACGAGCACCGGCGGGCGGCGCTGCTTGCCCGCCGCGCGGATGCGCCCGGCGATGAGCGTGCGGTACTTTTGCGCGCCACGGTCCACGGGGGGGTTCGGATACGCCGCGGTGTACTGTTCCAGCTCGTTGGTCAGCTTGCTGTTGCGCCAGCCGCCGATAGGCCCTTCCAGATCGGCCACCGGCTCAGCCAGCGCCGAAGCGGCCAGCAGCAGCGCGACGGTGCCCAGCGCCAAGCGCGTCATCCCACTCTTCACAGCAAACCCTCCCCTCGGATCAGGCGACGCGCCATCGCCTCGACAAACTGTTCGTCCTGCCCGCGCGGGTGGCGCGCAAAGGCGAGGTGCAGATACTCGTGCGTCAGCGCGATGCGGTCTTCCTCGGTCGCAAGGCGGTGCACGTACAGCCGGTTGCGGCGCGCATCGGCGTACGGCCGGCCCTCGTGCACGACGCACACGGCGGGCAGCGGCGGCGCCTCATAGCCCGCCTCTGCGCGAAGACGCGCGGACCAACCGGGCGCACGCGCCTGGAGCCACTGCTGTGCCCCTGCCACGGGTGAACAATCCCCCGCCACCGGGCTCTGAAATGACGTGAGCGTCGCCTGCGGCCACCACTGCGCGAGGATGGCGTCGAACCCCTGGCCGCGCTGAGCAGCGGCGCGCGCGGCGGTCCAGCTCATCTGGCCGCGCGCGCTGATGGTGCCGTGGTATTGCACGGACTGGCCCGCCAATACCAGCGTGTCGGTAAATTCGGCTGCTTTGCGTGCGGCGGCCATCGGCGGGCGCGGCAGCACACGCTGGGTGCGCGAGCTGTCGGCGATGCGGTAGCAGCCCTTGTCGCGCGAGGCGTGCTGCACGAGGTAGCTGCGCGCCGCCACGGCCAACGCACGCGCTGCCTGGGGCTCGGCGAGTTCGCCTTCGCGCTCAACCACCCGTGCCACGTAATCGTTCATGCCCAGGCGGCCGGTAATGACCGGCACGTTGTTCTGGCGCGCGAGCGTCAGCTCCCCCTTGCTCTCGATGGGCAGCGTGTTGCCGTTGACGAAGCGCACTGCGTAGCGGCCTTCCAGGCGACCGGCGGCGACCGGCTTGCCGCTGGCGTCGCGCACTTCGCGAATCGGGTAACGCGCGAAGAAATCCACCACGACACAGGCATCGTCGTCGGGCACGGGCGTCTGCTCGATCAACGATGTGAGACGCGGTGCGGCGGCGGCCAGCACCTGGTTGCTCGATCCGGCACCACTTAGCCAGACAGGCGTGCCGTCGGCCAGCCAGCCCGCGGCGCCGCCGATGGACGCGCCGGGGCGCTGCGGGTCGGGCATCGTCCACGTCTTGGCGCGCAGCAGACCGCCGAAATCCGATACCGTGCCCTCGCCACGCCCGACGGTCAGCACCGAGATGAGCGTTTGCGCGGCCGTTTCGCGCCCATCGGCCGGAACGCTGCGCAGCGCGGTGAGCAGATCGGCGACCGGCACGCGATGCGTCGGCTGCATGGCACGCAGCTCGCGCAGCCATGTGGGCGCCCCGGCCTGCTGCCAGAAACGGCGCCAGTCTGCGCGGTCCAGCCCGAGGCGCACCGGTTCGAAATAGCGTCCGCACGACTGGATGAGCGCGCGCTCGCGGTCGATGCTGTTGCCGGCGGTGCAGCAGTAGACCTCTTCGGGGTCGTTACCGTGGCACGTGTAGTCGGGCGTGCTGATGCGGCGCGAGACGAGATAGCTGTAGACGAAGAGTTTCCAGACGCTGCCGAGCGGTGTTTCGGTGTCGCGCGGCAACGCGGTGGCTTGCGGCACGCCGCCGGCAGGGTCAGCGCTGAATTGCCAGAGCTTGGCTTCGTCGCCATGCAAAGCGGCATATCGCAGCTGCGAAAGCGACTGGACAACCGGCGCGGCGACGGCGTGCCCAGCCTGCCCGGCAGGCGCGAGTGCGCCGCCGGCCCAGAGCAGACCTGTCAGCAAACCACGCGCGAGCAGGCGGGAAGGCATCGCCAGATCACTCCACCTTGAACGGATAGCTGGCGGTCTTGCCGTCGCCTTGGAACGCTTTGGCTTCCGGCTGGTACATGCGGAAATAGCGCACCGGCGGCAGCGCAAAGCGGCCAGGCAGCGAGAAGCGCACCAGCTGGCGCAGCACGGTCGGGCGCTCCAGCGCGGGCACCGGCTGGTTGTACGAGAGCTGGCCCATTTCATACGCGGCTTTGCGCTCGAACGCCTGCGCGCCATTGCCTTCGTTCGGCTCACCCTTCAGACCGTCGATCTGGATGCCCCACGTGGTGGCCTCCACTTCGGCCCCAGGCGGCAGCGGCACTTCGACTAGGCCGTAGCGGTACGTGCCCTGGCGCGGCGTCAGCACGACCTCGTCGACGTAGAGCGCATTGCTGTCGAGCGTGTCGCCCGGCTTGACCGGCTTGGCGGTAAAGGCGATGCCACTGCTGCTGGCGCCGGCCGCCGCCTGCTTGGGCGCCTTTGGATCGGCCTTGGCGGGCGCGCTGTCGGTCGGCTCAAGACGGTACAGCTTGCGCTCCACCGTGATCGGCAGCTTGGAGGCCTCAGCCGCGCGGCTGCGGTACGACACGATGGCCGATTGGGTGGTCACGTCGGTCGGAGCCGCCGTCAGGTCCAGCGCGGCGGGGGCTTGTGCGCCGGTCCAGCGCCACGTCGGCACACCAACCGGAGAGCGCGTCGCCTGCCAACCGCCCGCAGAGAGAGCCGGCTGGATGGCGGCAACGCTGGCACCTTGCAGGCCGCCCAAACCCTTCTGCAGCCAAACCAGCGCCACAGCGCGATCCATCGTTGGCAGGGCCGCGCTGGCGCGGGCCAGCAGCGGGGCCGGGTCGGCAGCCGAGCGCCCGCCGCCCATCAGCAACAGGCTCTGCACCAGCGGCGAGGTGTTGGCAGCCAGCGCACTGCGTGCAGCAATCTCGGCAGAGACCAGCGCTTCCGGCACCGGCTGACCGATCTGGCGCATCAGCTGTGCCGTCAGCACCGTCGCGACCTGGCGCCCGCGCGGCGCATCCGGCGCCACGAAGATCAGGCTGTCACCCGCTGCGGGGTCGGCGTCAGCCGTGGCCTTGGCCGCCTTGCCGCCAGTGGGCGCAAGCTCGTTCGCCACGCCCGAGAGCGGCGTCGCCACCGGCAGGCCCATCTCATTGGCGAACCACAGGGCCAGCGCGCGGTGCAGCAGCGGCTCGTTCTGGCTGGTGCGCTTGTAGGCTTCGAGCACCTGCTTCCAGTTGTCTGCCGGCAGGCTGATGCCGACCGAGCGGCTGGCAAGCCAATCCGCGTAATACGCATACGACGTGATGAGCGCGCTGCTGGTGGTCAGCTCGCCCCACCAGCCGAAGGTGCCGTTGGTGCCTGCCAGTAGTGCGAGACGCTGGCGTTGCGTGCGCAGCAGCGCGTCGACGCCTTGCGTGCCGGCCGGACCGCCATCGCCCAAGCGCGTCCCGGTGGCTGCCAGGCTCTGCTGGGCGAGTGCCAGTGGGATCAGGCGGCTGGCCGTCTGCTCGGCGCAACCGTACGGATACTCGATCAGGTCATCCGCCACGCGGGCGAACTGGCTGGCGGTGTTGCCGACCACACGCAGGCGCACGTCGCGCGCATCAGCCGGCAGGCCAAGCGGCAGGCGCGTGCCCTGCAGCTGCGTGAGCGGGACGACATTTTCACGGTCGGCCAGCCAGCCCGTTGCATCCAGCCTGAGCGCGGTCTGCAGACGGTCCGAAACCTTGTCGTCCTGCTTTAGCTCGGCGTTCACGACACCCGCCTGCAGCGCCGTGACGGGCGCGCGCAGGTAGTTGGCGCCGCGCTTGAGCGTCACGCGCTGGTTGATGTTCAGGCCAGCGCCGGAGACGATCCAGTCGGCGGTGATGTCCTTGTCGGTCTGGTTGAAGGCGACCATGTCCAGACGCGGCTGATCGTTTTCGCGGAAGCGTTGCGGGCCCGTCCATTTCAGGTACAGCGGCTTGTCAGAGCGAATGCTCGCCGTGCGCTGGCCAACGACGCCGTCCGATGCGCCGGTGGTGGACACCGCACGCACCGTGATCCGCCAGCGCGCCAGCGAATCCGGCATCTTGAACGTCATGCGGGCGCGGCCGTCAGCGCCGGTCTGCAGGTTGGCGACCCAAGCGGCGGTGTCCTGCTCGTCGCGGCGGGGCCGCTCCAGCACCTTCACGCCGCGCTCGTTGTGGCGGCCATACGTCCCACCCGGTTTGCCCGGCAGCGAAGCGAGCGCCAGATCGTAGCTGATGAAACTCTGGCTCGACGTGGTGCGCACACTGTTGCGGCGTGGGTGATAGAAGAAATCGACGATGCTGGGCGCCACTTCGGGCTGCAGCACGTAGATCATTTCGTCGACCACCGACACGGTCAGGTTGGCCGGCACGGGCTTGCCCGCCAGCGCGCTGGTCAGGTCCAGCGTGACGGTCTCGCCCGGGGCGTAGACGGCCTTGTCGGCATGCACGGCCAGGTCCAGCGTCGTTTGCGTGACGACGATGCCGGCGTTCTGGAACACCATGTCGCCGTCGCGCACGTACAGCACCGAGAACGTCATGTTGGGCGCGAACTCCGCGCCGATCTTGATGCGCGCGCGGTATTGCGACGGCGTGACCTTCGTCAGGCTGAGCCATTCGCCGCCGCGCGTGAGCAGCGCGTGGTGCTCGACCTTGTCACGCTCGAGCGTGAGCAGCGCATCGTCCACCGGCAGCGGGAAGGTGATCAGCGCTTCGGCCGTGTCGCCAATCTGGTAGCGATCGCGGTCGAACACCATTTCGATGTTGCCCGGCACAGTCTGCACGCCATCGCCGGCCACCCAGTGGCTGGATGCGGCAAGCAGGTTACCGGCCGCATCGCGCACCGACAGCGTGTACGAACCCGGCTGGTCGAACTTGACCGGGAACGTGGCATTGCCCTTGGCATCCGGCGCCAGCGTGCCTTCGGTGCGCGTGCGCGTTTCCAGGCGCACCAAGTCCCACTTGGCGGGCGGCGCGCTGGCACCGCTTGCGCCACCCACCACCGGCATCGGCGTCAGCGTGAACGAGTCGCTCTGCCCCGGCGTGGTGAAGTTCGACGTGGTCGACAGCTTGTATGGCGTGGCCCCGCGCGCGATGAGCAATTCGCGCGTGACCTTCACGCGGTACGCCGCGCCATCGTTGGCAAACACGGTCACCACGTAGCGGCTCGGCTCCTTGGCGGCGGGCAGTTCAAGCTTGGCGTTGCCGTCCCCATCGGTGGTCAGTTCCTGCTGCTCCAGCTTGACGGGGAACAGGCCCGCGTAGCGCAGCTCGCCCTCCACCATCGTCACCTGCTGCGCGCGCAAGCTGACCGACACCTTGCCGTTCTTGACGGGCTTGCCATCCGGATAGCGCAGGCTGATCTTGCCCTTGACCGCTTCGCCCGTGCCGTAGCTCGCCTTGTCGAGCGACAGGTTCACGTCAAAGTGCGGCTTGATGTATTCAGCCACGCGGAAGGCGCCGCCGTATGTGCTGCCGTTGTAGTCGAAGCGCAGCGAGTAGCCGCCGGCAGGCGCGTTAGACGGCAGTGTAAAGCGCGCGTCGGCACCGGTCTCACCCGTCAGGCGCGTGGTGGACGTGGCCACCGGTGCGCCATTCGGGTCGAGCACTTGCAGCTTGATGTCGCCAGCCGCCGGCACGGTCGATTCGGTCGCGTTCTTGAAGTTGCGGCCGATGAACTTGACGCTCACCTCGTCGCCCGGGCGATACAACGGACGATCGGTGAAGGCGTACAGCTTGGTGTTGTAGATCTCGCTGTCGTAGTAGAAATTCTCGGAGATGAACACGCCGCCCGCGCGGTCGCTGCCGATCACGTAGCTGCGTTCGGGAGACACGTGGCGCAGGTCGGCCGTGCCGTCAGCTTCGGTGGTGCCGGAAGCCAGCACACCCACACCGTCGGTCCAGCTGACCGATGCGCCGGCAACGGGCTTGCCGCTCTTGCGCTCGGCCGTCCACACCATCATCCCTTGCGAGGTGCCCTTGGTAACGGCCACGGTGTCCGACACGAACAACAGCGTGTGCGCACGGTACGCGCCAATCACGGCTTCAACGATGTACAAACCCGCCGGCAGCTTGCCGACCGGAATCATCACGTTGCCGGCGTTCTGCGGTATCCATTCGCTGCTGCTGCCTTCGAGCTGCACGTCCTTGGGCGGTGCGATGGGCTTGGCATCCCAGATCGGGTAGCGGAAGCGGCCCAGCAGTTCGTAGCCCTTGAGCGGCGCGTACTGCGGGTTGTTCGAGAAGCGCGTGGGCGCGGTCATCTGATCGCCCATGCTGAACTGCGGCGCGGTCTCCACGGCCTTGCTGCGCGTGGCGAACGACAGCACGCGCTGCCAGGCGCGGCGGGCCTGGCGCGTCCAGTTGTCCCACAGATAGGCCAGCGTATTGGCCAGGCCTTCGCCCGTGTAGTTGGCCTTGACGTCGATGCGGTGCAGGTTCTTCTGCGCCTTCAGAAATTCCAGCGGCTGCGGCACGCGGTAGACGAGGATGTCGGCGCCGCCGTAGCGGGACAGTTCGTCCTTGTACTCGCGGCCCGGGGCTTCGAGGCGGACCAGCGCTTCCTGATCGGTGCCGTAGCTCGCATCCGAGAGCAGGAAGAACGGCTGCCCCTTGATCGGCTCGTAGCCGCTGCCCGGCACGTCGAACAGCGTGGGGTTCGGCGCTTCCGGCGCGTCGGCCGCGTGCGCTGTCGGCACCGAAGCGACCAACGCCAGCACCGTCACGCAGACGGCGGCAACGAGATTGAACGACAGCCAACGGTTGCGCATGAGGTTTTCTACCGTGTCAAAAAGGCCAGACGAAACACGCCGATGAAGTTGGGGTTGCCGCTCTGCGGCTGCCAGCGCGAGTCTTTCCATTGCATCAGTTCAGAAACCGAAACCGCGCGCAGGCCGTTGTCGGTGCGGGTGACGGTGCCGGTGTGGTAAGCGATGTAGCGATCCATCCAGATCATCAGATGCTGGTCGTCGCCTTGATCGAAGAAGAGCAGATCGCCCGGAAGCGCCTGGTTGACGTCCTTGGCGATGAAGCGGCTGTTCTGCTGGATGAGCCCCAGCGCCGAAACATAGGCGCCGGTGCTGCCATCGAAGCGTGCCCACCGCTGGGTGAGCGTGCGCTGGGCAGGCGTGAGATTCAGCTCGGGCGGCAGTTGCCGTGTGGATTCCGCATCGCGCATGCCGTTGGCGCGCAGCCAGCGGGCGTCGTGGGGGCGCAGCGCCTCGCCGGCGGCAAAGCGCACGAGGCCGGCGCAGTCACGGTGCGTCCAGCGCGGGGTCGGGCCTTGGCGGAGTTGCTCGTTGACGATGCGAACGAACCACGCGCGGAACACGCTGGATTGGTCCGGCGTAAGGGCATCGGCATCGGCGGGCGCCGTATCAGCCCAGCCCGACAGCGCATGTACAGACGGAGCGAGCAGGCAGGCGCCCGCCGCCGCCAACCAACGGCGGCGGTTCAACGCAGCGGCCTGGGCGCGCAGCGTCATTGCGAGCTGGTGTTGTCTTGGGAGGCGGGCGCCGCAGCCGCTGCGGTCGGCACATCGGCCGCCGGAGCTTGCGCTGCCGTTGCGTCAGCCGGCGGCGGCGTGCCGTCTCCACCGGCAGGCAGGCCACGTCCGCTGGAGAGCCACGTCACCGGCACCCAGCCGCGCGCCGACGGCACACCGCCATCCAGCGCCAGCGATACGGGCGCATATCGCGACAACGCCTTGAGCTTCGGAAACAGATGCGTCTGCGCCGCGTTGAGGAACACCGCTTCCTGATCGGCGGGCAGCGCGGCACCGGCTTCGCGGCGAACGAGCGGCGCGAGCGATGCGGGCGTCATTGTCAGGACGATGCGATCGGTCTTGTCCTTCGGCAGGCTATCGGCCACGGCGGGGAAGCGCTTGGCGAGCACCGCCAAGGCGTCTTCGACGAGACGCGCGTCGGGCGAGAATACGACCACATCGCCCGCAATCGCGAGCGTGACGGGGAAGTAGCGATCGGCCGACAGCTGCGCCGCAAACGGTGCACCGGCCGATTGCGCTGTACCGTAGCGCGCGCTGACCGGGCGCTGCCACAGGGTGACGTTGGCGGGGCCCGGCCTTGTCGTCACCGGCAGGCGCTTGTACGGACCAGACTTGTCGTCGGCCTGCGCCTTGGCTTCGTACGAACCGACGATCTTGCCGAACAGCGCGCCGAGCGCCGGCTTAACGGCTTCTGCCTGCGATGCCGACGACAGCTTCGCGACGAACAACGGCGCCACCAGCGACGACTTGCCGTACCAGCACACTGCAGCCGGGCCCGCGAATGCCTCGCCGACATGCGCGGCGGCTTCGCTGACCTCCTTGGCATCGCCAGCCACGGACTTCAGCAGCGAGCCAGCGGCCTTCCAGTCGACCGGCAGCGTCGCGCACGCGGCAGGATCGGTCGGCAACGCACGCCACAGGCCGGCGTTATCCCACTTGGCCGAAAGCCGGGCCGGGTCGATGAGCGCGGCGCTCTGCCAGCCGTTGCCCGTGCCGTCCTTGCCCGAACCGAAGTCGAAACGCAGCGCTTCAATGCCGGGGAAGTACTGCTGATAACCGAACGACAGATAGTTGGCGCTCACCACAACGTGATGGCCCGTCGGTTCCTGCGCGGGCAGCGCGTACGCCGTGCCTTGCACATTGCGCTTGCCGGCATCGTCGGAGAACAGCGCCGCCAGCGCGTTCGCCTGCTTGGAGATCGGCTTGCCGTCCTTGTCCAGCAGCATGCCGGGCTCGGACAGCGCGATCAGCCGGTCGCCCTTGCTGGCAATCAGGATCGAACGCGTGGCTGAAAGCCTGAGCGCATAGACCGGCGCGCCGGAATCGCCGAGCCGGTCGGCGACCTTGGTGAGCTGCGTGTCGCTGGTGGCAACAGTGGCGACGGCTTCCAGCGCCTTGGCGAGGCCGTTGCGCTGCATCGAGAGCACCCAGTAGCGCAGCTTGTCGTCGGGGCCGCGCCACAGCATCACGCGGGCGGGTTCGTCAAACACGTGCTTGAGCACCGTCTCGGCCAGGTCGAGCTTCTGCTCGTACGCCAGGCGGCGCAGCGCACCGGCCACCGAGAGGCGGTCTTCGTTGCCTTCGTAATAGGCGACGAAATCTTCGGTCAGCACATCGCGCAGCAGCGGCACGCGCAGCACGTCGCGCGGCAGTTGCGACAGGCTTTGGCTGTCGATCAGGGCGTCGGGATACGTCAGGTCGAGCTGGACCTGGCGGGCGTGCAGCGCGCGTGTGCGGCCAAACGGGTGCCAGACAATCTGCACCACCGCCGCGCCGGCAACGACCAGGGCGACCGCACCAGCGGCGATCTGCTTGCGTGTGAGCTTCATGGAGGAATCGTCGGCAAGACTGGAGGGGCCGGCGACTTGCTGGAATCTGCTCCGCTGGAGGGCGCGCAGATTGTAAAAAGTGCCGGTCTATAGCCGGGAAATCATAGCGGTTGGCATGTTAAGGCGGGTTAACGTCTCAAGAAAATACGGACCCGACAGCACCAGTGTTGTTTGGTGTCTGCACACGGTGCCTTGGCGAAAAACGGACAAAAAAAGCCCGGCACATGGCCGGGCTTTGATGGTGTTGCTGGCGTTCGCTTACGCGTCGCCTTCTTGCTGAACGGCAGGCGTTTCGAAGATCGAAGCGGCTTCTTCTTCGGCAATCGCTGCAGCGCGGTCGCGGTCGGCCACTTCCTTCGCCTTGCGGGCGCGGTGGTAGGCCAGGCCAGTACCGGCCGGGATCAGACGGCCAACGATGACGTTTTCCTTCAGACCACGCAGGTCGTCGACCTTGCCCATGATGGCGGCTTCGGTCAGCACGCGCGTGGTTTCCTGGAACGACGCCGCCGAGATGAAGCTGTCGGTCGACAACGATGCCTTCGTAATACCCAGCAGCAGGTTTTCGTAGGTCGCCGGACGCTTGCCCAGCGCGATCACCTTGTCGTTCTCGTCGAGCAGGTCCGAACGCTCCACCTGTTCACCCGGGATGAAGCGGGTGTCGCCGGTATCGACAATCTGCACGCGGCGCAGCATCTGACGAACAATCACTTCGATGTGCTTGTCGTTGATCTTCACACCTTGCAGACGGTACACGTCCTGCACTTCGTCGACGATGTAGGTCGCCAGCTCTTCCACGCCCTTCAGACGCAGGATGTCGTGCGGGTCGGCCGGGCCTTCGACGATCATCTCGCCCTTGTTGACCACCTGGCCGTCGTGCACCAGCACCTGCTTTTCCTTGGCGATCAGGAACTCGTGGGCGTTGCCGTCGAGATCCGTAATCACCAGGCGCTGCTTGCCCTTGGTGTCCTTACCGAACGAAACCGTACCGGTGACTTCCGCCAGCACGGCGGCGTCCTTCGGCGAACGCGCTTCGAACAGCTCGGCCACACGCGGCAGACCACCGGTAATGTCACGCGTCTTCTGCGATTCGGTCGGGATACGTGCGAGCACTTCACCCACGTGCACTTGCTGACCGTCCTTCACGGTGATCAGCGCGCCCACCTGGAAGCCGATGGTCACGGAGTGGTCCGTGCCCGGGATCTTCACTTCGGCGCCCGACGAGTCGAGCAGCTTCACTTGCGGACGGATGCCCTTCGTGGCAGCGGTACGACGCTTCGCATCGATCACCACCAGCGTCGACAGACCGGTCACTTCATCCATCTGCTTGGCGACGGTCACGCCTTCTTCGACGTTCTCGAACTTGATGGTGCCCGAGTACTCCGAAATGATCGGACGCGTCAGCGGATCCCACGTGGCGAGCTGCGTGCCGGCCTTGATGGCCTGACCATCCTTGACCAGCAGCGTCGCGCCGTACGTGATCTTGTGGCGCTCACGCTCACGGCCGTGGTCGTCGGTGATCAGCGCTTCGCCCGAACGCGAGATGACGATCTGCTCGCCCTTCGCGTTGGTGACGTAACGCATGGTCGCCGTGAAACGCACGGTACCGGTTGCCTTCGCTTCCACGCTCGATGCCACTGCCGCACGCGATGCCGCACCACCGATGTGGAACGTACGCATCGTCAGCTGCGTGCCCGGTTCACCGATCGACTGCGCAGCGATCACACCCACTGCTTCGCCGGAGTTGACCAGCACACCGCGGCCGAGGTCGCGACCGTAGCACTTAGCGCACAGGCCGTAACGCGTGTCGCAGGACAGCGGCGTGCGGACCTTCACTTCGTCCACGCCGAGCGCGTCGATCAGGTCCACCATGTCTTCGTCGAGCAGCGTGCCGGCCTCGATCGCAGTTTCCTGCGTTTCCGGGTTCACCACGTCGTTGACGACCACGCGGCCGAGGATACGGTCGCGCAGGGCTTCGATCACTTCACCGCCTTCGACCAGGGCCTTCATGGCCACGCCGTTGGAGGTGCCGCAATCGTCTTCCACCACCACCAGATCCTGCGTCACGTCGACCAGACGACGGGTCAGGTAACCCGAGTTCGCGGTCTTCAGTGCCGTATCAGCCAGACCCTTACGTGCACCGTGGGTCGAGATGAAGTACTGCAGAACGTTCAGGCCTTCGCGGAAGTTCGCGGTAATCGGCGTCTCAATAATCGAGCCGTCCGGCTTGGCCATCAGGCCACGCATACCGGCGAGCTGACGGATCTGCGCTGCGGAACCCCGTGCGCCCGAGTCGGCCATCATGTAGATGGAGTTGAACGACTCTTGCTTGACGGTGTTGCCGTTGCGGTCGACCACGTCTTCGGTCTGGAGCTGCTCCATCATCGCCTTGCCCACCTGGTCGCCGGCGGCGCCCCAGATGTCCACGACGTTGTTGTAACGCTCCTGGTCCGTCACCAGACCCGACATGTACTGCTTGTCGTATTCCTTCACCTTGGCGGCTGCCTCGGAGATGATCTTCTCCTTGGCCGGCGGCACCAGCATGTCGTCGATGGCGATCGAGATACCGGCGCGCGTTGCCAGGCGGAAGCCCGACTGCAGCAGCTTGTCAGCGAAGATCACGGTTTCGCGCAGACCGCACTTGCGGAATGCCGTGTTGATCAGGCGCGAAATTTCCTTCTTCTTCAGCGGCTTGTTCAGCACCGAGAACGGCAGACCCTTCGGCAGGATCTCCGACAGGATCGCGCGGCCGACCGTGGTCGATTGCAGCGTGATCTTCGGTGCAAAACGGGCGTCGCCGTCGGCTTCCGGGTTCACCAGCTCATACTCGGTGATCCGCACGTTCACGCGCGAAGCCAGTTCGACTTCCTTGTTCTCGTAGGCGCGGATCACTTCCGAGATGTCGGCGAAGGTCATGCCCTCGCCCTTGCCGTTGATCTTGTCGCGGGTCGTGTAGTACAGACCCAGCACCACGTCTTGCGACGGCACGATCGACGGATCGCCGTTGGCCGGGAACAGCACGTTGTTCGACGCCAGCATCAGCGTGCGCGCTTCCATCTGCGCTTCGAGCGACAGCGGAACGTGAACAGCCATCTGGTCGCCGTCGAAGTCGGCGTTGAACGCCGCGCAGACCAGCGGGTGCAGCTGGATGGCCTTGCCTTCGATCAGCACCGGCTCGAACGCCTGGATACCCAGACGGTGCAGCGTCGGCGCACGGTTCAGCATCACCGGGTGTTCGCGGATCACCTCTTCGAGGATGTCCCACACCACCGGCGTCTGGCTTTCCACTTCCTTCTTCGCCGCCTTGATCGTGGTGGCGATGCCCATCGTTTCCAGCTTGTGGAAGATGAACGGCTTGAACAGCTCGAGCGCCATCAGCTTGGGCAGGCCGCACTGATGCAGCTTCAGCGTCGGGCCCACCACGATGACCGAACGGCCCGAGTAGTCCACGCGCTTGCCCAGCAGGTTCTGACGGAAACGGCCGCCCTTACCCTTGATCATTTCAGCCAGCGACTTCAGCGGACGCTTGTTGGCGCCGGTCATCGCCTTGCCGCGACGGCCGTTGTCCAGCAGCGAATCCACTGCTTCCTGCAGCATGCGCTTTTCGTTGCGCACGATGATCTCCGGCGCCTTCAGCTCGAGCAGACGCTTCAGACGGTTGTTCCGGTTGATCACGCGGCGATACAGGTCGTTCAGGTCCGACGTGGCGAAACGGCCGCCGTCCAGCGGCACCAGCGGACGCAGCTCGGGCGGCAGCACCGGCAGCACTTCGAGGATCATCCAGTCCGGCTTGATGCCCGAACGCTGGAATGCCTCGAGCACCTTCAGGCGCTTGGCGAACTTCTTGATCTTGGCTTCCGAGCCCGTAGCTTGCAGCTCGGCGCGGATCGTCTCGATCTGCTTCTCGATGTCGATGCCGCGCAGCAGCTCGCGAATGCCTTCGGCGCCCATCATGGCGACGAATTCGCCTTCGCCGTACTCGTCGCACTTGGCCAGGTAGTCGTCTTCCGACATGATCTGGCTCTTCTTGAGCGCGGTCATGCCCGGCTCAACCACGACGAATGCTTCGAAGTACAGCACGCGCTCGATGTCGCGCAGCGTCATGTCGAGCACCATGCCCAGACGCGACGGCAGCGACTTCAGGAACCAGATGTGCGCGGTCGGCGCAGCCAGTTCAATGTGACCCATGCGCTCACGGCGCACCTTGGCCAGCGTCACTTCAACGCCGCACTTCTCGCAGATCACGCCACGGTGCTTCAGGCGCTTGTACTTGCCGCACAGGCACTCGTAGTCCTTGATCGGGCCGAAGATCTTGGCGCAGAACAGACCGTCACGCTCGGGCTTGAACGTGCGGTAGTTGATGGTCTCGGGCTTCTTGACTTCGCCGAACGACCACGAACGGATTTTCTCAGGCGACGCGAGGCCGATCTTGATCGCGTCAAACTGCTCTTCTTGCTGTACCTGACGGAATAGGTCGAGCAATGCTTTCATTCCAAACTCCTTGAGTTTGAGGCTGGCGCCTTGGTGTGACCCAAAGGCGCCGGCCCTAAATCTTCGTCAATGGCTGCTGTTACCAGGGCATGGCGATGTTGCCGCCACGCCCTCACCGCATCGGCGCTTAGTTGCGCTCGAGGTCGATGTCGATACCCAGCGAGCGGATTTCCTTCACCAGCACGTTGAACGATTCCGGCATGCCGGCATCGATCGAGTGCTCGCCCTTGACGATGTTCTCGTACACCTTGGTCCGGCCGTTCACGTCATCCGACTTCACGGTCAGCATTTCCTGCAGCACGTAGGATGCGCCGTACGCTTCGAGTGCCCACACTTCCATTTCACCGAAACGCTGGCCACCGAACTGGGCCTTACCGCCCAGCGGCTGCTGCGTCACCAGCGAGTACGGACCGGTCGAGCGCGCGTGCATCTTGTCGTCGACCAAGTGGTGCAGCTTCAGCATGTGCATCACGCCCAGCGTGACCGGACGCTCGAAGGCTTCACCGGTGCGACCGTCGAACAGCGTGACCTGCTGCTTGGAAGCGGTCAGACCCTTCTCCTTCGCGATGTCTTCCGGATAGGCGAGGTCCAGCATGCGGCGGATTTCATCCTCATGCGCACCATCGAACACCGGCGTCGCGAACGGCACGCCCTTCTTCAGGTTCTCGGCCAGCTCGAGGATTTCAGCGTCGGACAGGCTGTCCAGATCTTCAACCTTGCCGCTTTCGTTGTAGATCTGCTCCAGCAGCTTGCGGATCTCGGCAGCCTTGGCTTGCGCCTTGAGCATGTTGCCGATGCGCTCGCCCAGACCGCGCGCGGCCCAGCCCAGGTGGGTTTCGAGAATCTGACCCACGTTCATCCGCGAAGGCACGCCCAGCGGGTTCAGCACGATGTCAGCAGGTGTGCCGTCGGCCATGTACGGCATGTCTTCGATCGGGGTGATCTTCGACACAACACCCTTGTTACCGTGACGGCCGGCCATCTTGTCGCCCGGCTGCAGGCGACGCTTCACGGCCAGATACACCTTGACCATCTTGATCACGCCCGGCGGCAGTTCGTCGCCTTGCGTGAGCTTCTTGCGCTTCTCTTCGAACGCGAGGTCGAAGTCGTGGCGCTTCTGCTCGATGGCAACCTTCACGGCTTCCAGCTGCAGCGCGACTTCGTCTTCTGCCGGGCGGATGTCGAACCAGTGCCACTTGTCCAGATCGCCCAGGTATTCCTTCGTGAGCGCGGTGCCCTTGGCCAGCTTCTTCGGGCCGCCGTTGGCAACCTTGCCCACCAGCAGACGCTCCAGACGCTGGAAGGCATCGCCTTCCACGATACGCAGCTGGTCGTTCAGGTCCAGGCGATAGCGCTTCAGCTCTTCGTCGATGATCGACTGGGCACGCTTGTCACGCACCACGCCTTCACGCGTGAAGACCTGCACGTCGATCACGGTACCGCTCATGCCCGACGGCACGCGCAGCGAGGTGTCCTTCACGTCGGACGCCTTCTCACCGAAGATCGCACGCAGCAGCTTTTCTTCCGGCGTCAGCTGGGTCTCGCCCTTGGGCGTGACCTTGCCGACCAGCACGTCGCCGGCTTCCACTTCCGCGCCGATGTACGTGATGCCCGACTCGTCCAGGCGAGCCAGTTGGGCTTCGGCCAGGTTCGAGATGTCGCGCGTGATTTCTTCCGGTCCGAGCTTGGTGTCGCGGGCGACGACCGACAGTTCCTCGATGTGGATCGAGGTGTAGCGGTCTTCAGCCACGACGCGCTCCGAGATCAGGATCGAATCTTCGAAGTTGTAGCCGTTCCAGGGCATGAACGCGACCAGCATGTTCTGGCCGAGCGCAAGCTCGCCCATGTCGGTCGAGGCGCCGTCAGCAATCACGTCGCCGCGGGCAACGATGTCGCCCACCTTGACCATCGGACGCTGGTTGATGTTCGTGTTCTGGTTCGAACGCGTGTACTTGATCAGGTTGTAGATGTCCACGCCGACTTCACCGGCCACGGCTTCGTCGTCATTCACGCGGATCACCACGCGGTTCGCGTCAACATAGTCGACCACGCCGCCACGGGTTGCCTGCACGGCGGTACCCGAGTCCACTGCCACGGTGCGCTCGACGCCCGTACCCACGAGCGGCTTGTCTGCACGCAGGCAAGGCACGGCCTGACGCTGCATGTTCGCGCCCATCAGTGCACGGTTTGCATCATCGTGCTCGAGGAACGGCACCAGCGAAGCTGCAGCCGACACGATCTGCGACGGTGCCACGTCGATGTACTGCACGCGGTCCGGCGTGACCATACGGGTTTCACGCTCGCTGCCTTCGCGCGCGGAAACCAGCTCGTCGATCAGGTTGCCGTCCTTGTCAAGCGTCGCGTTGGCCTGCGCCACCACGTACTTGCCTTCCTCGATGGCCGACAGGTAATCCACCTGGTCGGTCAGCTTGCCGTTTTCAACCTTGCGGTACGGCGTTTCGAGGAAGCCGTAGTCGTTCAGCTGTGCGTACAGCGCCAGCGAGTTGATCAGACCAATGTTCGGACCTTCCGGCGTTTCGATCGGGCACACGCGGCCATAGTGGGTCGGGTGCACGTCACGGACTTCAAAGCCCGCACGCTCGCGCGTCAGACCGCCCGGGCCCAGTGCCGAAATACGACGCTTGTGCGTGACTTCCGACAGCGGGTTGGTCTGGTCCATGAACTGCGACAGCTGCGACGAACCGAAGAACTCGCGGATCGCTGACGAAATCGGCTTCGAGTTGATCAGGTCGTGCGGCATCAGGTTTTCCGTCTCGGCCTGACCCAGACGTTCCTTCACGGCACGCTCAACGCGCGACAGACCGGCGCGGAACTGGTTTTCCGCCAGTTCGCCGACGCAACGCACGCGACGGTTGCCGAGGTGGTCGATATCGTCCACTTCGCCCTTGCCGTTACGCAGATTCACCAGCAGCTTGATCGTGTCGAGGATGTCCTCGTCGGTCAGCACCATCGGGCCGGTACCGGTCGAGCGGTTCAGGCGGCTGTTGACCTTCATGCGGCCAACGCGCGACAGGTCGTACGAGTCTTCGCTGTAGAACAGACGTTGGAACAGCGCTTCGACGGCGTCTTCGGTCGGCGGCTCGCCCGGGCGCATCATGCGATAGATCGCGATACGCGCGGCGGTCTGGTCGGCCGTGTCGTCCGTGCGCAGCGTCGCGGACATGTACGGACCCTGATCCAGGTCGTTCGTGTACAGCGTCTGGATTTCCTTCACGCCGGCATCACGCAGCTTCTCGAGCACGCCTTCGGTCAGTTCGTCGTTGGCGTTGGCCAGGACTTCACCGGTGTCCGGATCGACGATGTTCTTCGCCAGCACGCGGCCCAGCAGGTAGTCTTCCGGCACGCTGATCAGCTTGGTGCCCGCGGAATCCAGGTCGCGGATGTGCTTGGCGTTGATGCGCTTGTCCTTCTCGACCACGACCTTGCCGTTCTTGTCGGAAATGTCGAAGCGAGCGACTTCACCGCGCAGACGCTCGGGCACGAATTCCATCAGTGCGCCTTCGGTCTTCAGCGTGAAGTTATCGAACACGAAGAAGTGCGCCAGGATCTGTTCCGGCGTCAGGCCAATCGACTTCAGCAGGATCGTCACCGGCATCTTGCGGCGGCGGTCGACGCGGAAGTACAGGATGTCCTTCGGGTCGAATTCGAAATCGAGCCACGAGCCGCGGTACGGAATGATCCGCGCCGAGAACAGCAGCTTGCCCGAGCTGTGCGTCTTGCCCTTGTCGTGCTCGAAGAACACGCCCGGCGAACGATGCAGCTGGGACACGATCACACGTTCCGTCCCGTTGATCACGAACGAACCGGTGGAGGTCATGAGCGGAATTTCGCCCATGTAGACTTCCTGCTCCTTGATCTCCTTGACCTTGGTGGGATTCTCGCGGTCGTTGATGATCAAGCGCACTTTTGCGCGCAGCGCCGAGTGGAAGGTCAGACCACGCTGTTGACATTCCTTGACGTCAAACGGCGGGTTGGACAGGTGGTACGACACGAACTCCATGCGTGCCAGACCATTGTGCGACACGATGGGGAAAATGGCGTTGAACGCCGCTTGCAAACCTTCGCTCTTGCGTTGTGCAACAGGAGTGTTCTCCTGCAAGAACTGGGCATACGATTGAATCTGGGTGGCAAGCAGGAAGGGAACCTGATGAACCGTTGCGCGTTTCGCGAAACTCTTGCGAATACGCTTTTTCTCGGTAAAGCTGTACGCCATGGGATCTCCGAATCATCGCAAGTGCGCGCGACGGACTTAAGGCGATAAGGCACGCCTGACACTTGAGGTGTTCAGCGACTGGTGACGGGATTTGGCGGTTGGCCGCTACCAACCTCTGGCTGACGGTACTGCGCGCGCCGTTCGCACATGGGCCCATGGAGCCCATGCTACGGACGGGGGAGTACCCGACCAAACTTGCCTTCTGCAGTCGGTTCAGAAGACAAACATCAGCGGACTGCGAGCTGCCTAGTGTGCCACTGATGTTTGGCCTCTGCTGGCCTTGTCTGGGCCGGCTGCCGGAAAACCCGGCGAAGAGACTTCAACGATACTTACAGCGTGATTGCGGGATCGCTCAACAACTGGCCCCACAAGCGCAAAAAGGCTGGCGCCGGGAAAACTCCCTTTGCCAGCCTCCATCGCGTACCGGATACGGCACGCGAGACCTGCACTTACTTGGCTTCGGCTTCCGCGCCGGCTTCCACCAGCTTCTTCACCAGCTCGTCGGCGGTCTTCTTGTCGACGCCTTCCTTCACGGGCTTCGGTGCGCCATCGACCAGGTCCTTGGCTTCCTTCAGGCCCAGACCAGTGATTTCACGCACGGCCTTGATGACGCCAACCTTGTTCGCGCCGGCGCTCTTCAGCGTCACGGTGAATTCGGTTTGCTCTTCAGCGGCAGCAGCGCCACCAGCAGCAGCCGGACCGGCCACGGCCACGGCAGCAGCCGACACGCCAAACTTCTCTTCGAACGCCTTGACCAGGTCGTTCAGTTCCATCACGGACATCGCGCCAACGGCTTCCAGGATGTCGTCTTTGGTGATTGCCATTTGAATAACTCCAGAATGTGATTCGGTATCGATCGTGCGATCTGTAAGCGGTGGAGCAGCCTATTAGGCCGCTGCAGCCTCGCCTTCGCCTTGCTTGGCAGCCAGGGCACCCAGGGCGCGGGCAAAGCCCGACACCGGAGCCTGCATGACGAACAGCAGCTTGCTGAGCAGTTCTTCGCGGCTCGGAATCGTTGCCAGCGCCTTCACGGCGTCGACGTCGAGAACCTTGCCATCGTACGAACCGGCGCGCAGCACCAGCTTGTCATTGCCTTTGGCGAAATCGTTCAGCACCTTGGCCGGGGCCACTGCGTCTTCGGAAATACCGTAGATCAGCGGGCCAGTCAGTTGCTCGGCGAGTTCGGCAAACGGCGTGCCTTCAACAGCGCGGCGTGCCAGCGTGTTCTTCAGAACGCGCAGGTAAACGCCTTGCTGGCGCGCTTGCGCGCGCAGCTTGGTCAGATCGCCAACCGTGATACCGCGATATTCAGCAACGACGATGGTCGAGGCCTTGGCGACTTGCGCCGTTACCTCGGCCACGACGGCCTTCTTATCTTCGAGATTGAGTGCCACGGTTAAGCTCCAAAACGACTTCGGCTTGCGCAATCGCTGCGGTCACCTCGGTCAGTCCAAAAGTACGGCGTCCGATTGGCACAAATCACTTCGGCAATACCAAAGTCACTCATTCCCTTCGGGGGCGCCATCTGCGTTGGCTGAGCATCGGCTCCGTTTCCGGAATCGGCTGCGATTAAGGTGTTGGCTCCAAGGAGCCCTTCACCGCCAACGGTCTTTGATAACCAGCGGCGTCGGCCTGCTTGCGCAAACGTCTACCACTGCCCAAAGTCTTGTCCCTTAAGCTTCCAGGGTCCGCGTGACCGGGGCCACGCGAGAGAAAACTGCTAACACCAGGATGGTTATCGGGCCGCCCGGTGCGAAAGATCGACAGCGATCAGGCAGCCAGGGTTGCCTGGTCAACACGCACGCCCACGCCCATCGTCGACGAGACCGCGACCTTGCGCAGGTACACGCCCTTGCTCGACGCCGGCTTGGCCTTGGTCAGAGCGTCCAGCAATGCAGCCAGGTTGCTCTTCAATGCTGCCGGCTCGAACGAGCGGCGGCCGATGGTGGCGTGGATGATACCGGCCTTGTCGACACGGAATTGCACCTGACCCGCCTTGGCGTTCTTCACAGCCGTGGCAACGTCCGGCGTCACGGTGCCGACCTTCGGGTTCGGCATCAGGCCGCGCGGGCCCAGGATCTGACCCAGCGTACCGACCACGCGCATCGTGTCCGGCGAGGCGATCACGACGTCGAAGTCCATCTTGCCAGCCTTGATCTGCTCGGCGAGGTCTTCCATGCCGACGATCTCAGCGCCAGCAGCCTTGGCTTGCTCGGCCTTGTCGCCTTGTGCGAACACAGCCACGCGCACCGACTTGCCGGTACCCGCAGGCAGCACCACCGAACCACGAACCACTTGGTCCGACTTCTTCGCATCGATGCCCAGTTGCACAGCCACATCGATGGACTCATCGAACTTGGCGCTGGCGCATTCCTTAACGAGGCTCAGCGCTTCGTCGATCGGGTAGAACTTGGTACGTTCGACCTTGGCCTTGTTCGCGGCCGCACGCTTCGAAATCTTTGCCATGATTACAGGCCCTCCACCGTGATACCCATCGAACGGGCGCTACCGGCGATCGTGCGCACGGCGGCGTCCAGATCAGCTGCGGTAAGGTCAGCGTTCTTCGCCTTGGCGATTTCCTCTGCCTGAGCGCGGGTGATCTTGCCAACCTTGTCGGTATGCGGCTTGGCGGAACCCTTCTGGATACCGGCAGCCTTCTTGATGAGCACAGTCGCGGGCGGCGACTTCATCACGAAGGTGAAGCTCTTGTCGGCGAAGGCGGTGATCACCACCGGCACCGGCAGGCCCGGTTCCATACCTTGAGTCTGCGCGTTGAACGCCTTGCAGAACTCCATGATGTTCAGACCGCGCTGACCCAGGGCCGGGCCGACGGGCGGGGACGGATTTGCTTTACCAGCCGGAATTTGCAGCTTGATAAAGCCAATAATCTTCTTGGCCATCTTGACTCCAATCCGGATTGCCTAGCTCAGAAAACAATGGCAATCCTGTTGAGTGGTAACGCACCGGCGCAAGGCCGACGCTCCTCTGTTGGCGCAGGCGGCTTCGCCACCGTTGCCCGTCAGGTCCAGTGGACCGGACGACTAGTGCAGTGGCTTGCGCCACCACACCGAATTTTTTTAAACCTTCTCGACCTGGCCGAACTCGAGTTCGACCGGTGTCGCACGCCCAAAGATCGTCACGGAAACGCGCAGGCGCGATTTCTCGTAGTTCACTTCCTCGACGTTGCCGTTGAAGTCGGTGAACGGGCCTTCCTTCACGCGCACCATTTCGCCCACTTCGAACAGCGTCTTGGGACGCGGCTTTTCGACCCCTTCCTGGATCTGGGCCATGATCTTGTCGACTTCGCTCTTGGAAATCGGCGAGGGGCGATTGCCCGTACCACCAATGAAACCGGTCACCTTGGAAGTGTTTTTCACCAAGTGCCAGGTCTCGTCGGTCATTTCCATTTCGACAAAAACATAGCCAGGGAACAGGCGACGCTCAGTCACGGTCTTGCGACCGCTCTTGCTTTCCATCACCTCTTCCGACGGCACCAGAATCTGGCCGAACAGATGTTGCAGGCCTTCGCGCTCGATGCGCTCCTGCAGCGCGCGTTGCACGCTTTTTTCCATGCCCGAATAGGCATGCACGACATACCAGCGCTTCTTGGAGGCCGGTGCGGACGAATCCGTGGACGTGTCGTTCACTACGTTATCCGTCATGGCTTCACCCGATTATTTCCAGCCCAACACGAGCGAGAAGATCACCCACTCGATGAGCTTGTCCGCAGACCACAGGAACAAGGCCATGATCACGACGAACGCAAACACCAGACCGGTCATCTGCCCGGCTTCCTTGCGCGTCGGCCACACCACCTTGCGAACTTCGCGGTAAGACTCACGCGCGAACTCGATGAAGCCTTGCCCAGGTGCGGACACCAGCGCAACGCCCGCGCCCAGCACCAGCCCGCCAATCAGCGAGGCAGCACGGACATAGCTTGGCTGTTGTGCCAGCAGGTAAAAACCGATCACCCCAGCAACTAGCAGCAGGAACGCCAAGACCAGCAGCCACTTGCCGCTGGCGGTGTTGACGGTTTCGACGTTCGGATTGGCCATGTTTCCCAAACGAGACTAAGCCGCGTGGCGCGTTTTCCTGCGCGACGCGGCTGATGAATTGGCAGGGGCAGAGGGAATCGAACCCCCAACCTTCGGTTTTGGAGACCGACGCTCTGCCAGTTGAGCTATACCCCTAAAACAGCTTTGGGGTTGCCATTCGGTCAACCCCACTCTGGCACTTCACGTGCGGCCGGTTGGCAGCCGCACGGAAGAGTTACAGCACTTACTCGATGATCTTAGCGACGACGCCAGCACCGACGGTACGACCACCTTCACGGATTGCGAAGCGCAAGCCTTCTTCCATGGCGATCGGGGCGATCAGCTTGACGGTGATCGACACGTTGTCGCCCGGCATGACCATTTCTTTGTCGGCCGGCAGCTCGATCGAGCCGGTCACGTCCGTCGTACGGAAGTAGAACTGCGGGCGATAGTTGTTGAAGAACGGCGTGTGACGACCGCCTTCGTCCTTCGACAGGATGTAGACCTCGCCCGTGAAGTGCGTGTGCGGCTTGATCGAACCCGGCTTGCACAGCACTTGGCCGCGCTCGACGTCTTCGCGCTTCGTACCGCGCAGCAGAATACCGACGTTGTCGCCTGCTTGACCCTGGTCCAGCAGCTTGCGGAACATTTCCACGCCCGTGCAGGTCGTCTTTTGCGTGGCTTTGATACCGACGATTTCCAGCTCTTCGCCGACCTTGACTACACCGCGCTCGATACGGCCGGTCACCACGGTACCGCGACCCGAGATCGAGAACACGTCTTCCACCGGCATCAGGAACGTGCCGTCAACAGCGCGCTCCGGCGTCGGGATATAGGTGTCCAGTGCGTCGGCCAGGTTCATGATGGCCACTTCGCCCAGTTCGCCCTTGTCGCCTTCCAGCGCCAGCTTGGCCGAACCCTTGACGATCGGGGTGTCGTCGCCCGGGAAGTCGTACTTCGACAGAAGTTCGCGCACTTCCATCTCGACCAGCTCCAGCAGCTCAGCGTCGTCCACCATGTCGCACTTGTTCAGGAACACGACGATGTACGGCACGCCGACCTGACGGGCCAGCAGGATGTGCTCACGCGTTTGCGGCATGGGGCCGTCAGCGGCCGAGCACACCAGGATGGCGCCGTCCATCTGGGCGGCACCGGTGATCATGTTCTTGACGTAGTCGGCGTGGCCCGGGCAGTCAACGTGCGCGTAGTGGCGGTTGGCCGTTTCGTACTCAACGTGCGCGGTGTTGATCGTAATACCGCGTGCCTTTTCTTCCGGCGCCGCGTCGATCTGGTCGTATGCCTTAGCGGCACCACCAAACTTGGTCGCCAGCACGGTCGTGATCGCCGCGGTCAGCGTCGTCTTGCCGTGGTCAACGTGACCAATCGTACCAACGTTCACGTGCGGCTTGGTCCGCTCGAACTTTTCCTTTGCCATGTCGCGACTCCTGTCTCGGTAGCGATTTGCGTTGGTGGATGCGTGGTGCCCATGGGCAGGATCGAACTGCCGACCTCTCCCTTACCAAGGGAGTGCTCTACCACTGAGCCACATGGGCAAAACTTGCTAACAGTGAATGGAGCGGGTGAAGGGAATCGAACCCTCGTCGTAAGCTTGGAAGGCTTCTGCTCTACCATTGAGCTACACCCGCCCGGGTTACTACTTCCCTTGCCGCCCGGCCTTGCGACCGAACTCACTGCTTAATTCTGGTGGAGAGGGTTGGATTCGAACCAACGTAGGCGTAAGCCAACAGATTTACAGTCTGCCCCCTTTAGCCACTCGGGCACCTCTCCGAAGAGAACTTGCGATTATGGGACCATCAGGCCACCCTGTCAAGCGCTGCTTGATGAAATCGCGAGATTTCGAGCATTGATGCTCTCATCCTTATATGGCGCACTGCTTGCAGAGATCGGAGTCGCTACGAGAACAGTCCGCCACGCGCGCGGCGCCCCGGAAGAGCCGCAGATCGCTCCGCAACGTCATGGAACATGCGCAGCAATCTAGCGAAGCAGGTCCTGGCACAGAGCGACTCGCAGACCGCGCGGTCGCATTTGCGCGTCGCGCAGCTAGACGGCCGTGGCCAACCGCTCTTTGGGGCGCGGGGCTCAAACAGACATACGACCCGATTGAGCAACGGAGGCCCGTTCCACGCCGCAATGAGCCGATCTGGT